>CALCGO010000470.1 GCA_937901055.1 uncultured Rhodobacterales bacterium | reverse complement strand
TTGTGCGTGGCAAATTGCGGGTAGATACGATCCCGCATGTTCAGCAACTTTCGCGCGTTGGCGATATACGAAACATCCGTCGCTGCTTTGCGGCTGAAAACGGGAAAGCCATCCAACCCTAACGTTTGCGCTAACTTGATTTCCGTATCCCAGTAAGCGCCCTTGACCAAACGCACCATGATCTTGCGATCCAGCGACTCCGCTAGGCCGTACAGCCAGTCAAGCATCGGGCCAGCACGCAACCCATAGGCCTGCACAACCACGCCAAACCCGTCCCATTTCGCCAGCGCCGGATCGCGAAGGACTTCGGCAATAACTTCAGTAGAAAGCTCTAACCTGTCTGCCTCTTCAGCATCTATGTTGAAACCCATACCCGCGGCTTTCGCCAGCAACGCCAAAGCGCGAACGCGGGGTACGAGCTCTGCCATGACCCTATCGCGCTGCGAAACCTCGTAACGGGGATGCAGCGCGGAGAGCTTTACTGAGATGCCGGGGTTATCGCGGATGTCTGTGTGAACGCACGCGCCCGCCATTGCGGATATCGCCGCCGAGTACGATAGATGATATCGTTTTGCATCAGCCTCGGTTCGTGCCGCTTCACCAAGCATATCGTAGGAATAGGTGTATCCTGCTTCCTCATTGGTCTTGGCATTCTTTAGCGCTTTGTTGATCGTTTCTCCCAAAACAAACTGTCGTCCCATTTCACGCATGGCCTGCCCTACGGCTTTGCGAATAACCGGCTCGCCCAACCGCTTCACTACAGACCGCATCACGCCCAGCACGCGTGGATCCGTGTCGTCCAACACCTTTCCGGTTAGCATCAGCCCCCATGTCGATGCATTAACCAATGCGGAAGTGGAGTGCCCAAGATGTTGTCGCCAGTTTGAAGGTGCTATTTTGTCCTCGATCAAAGCGTCGATCGTTTTCGCGTCGGGCACCCGCAACAAGGCTTCAGCCAAACACATCAGGGCTACGCCTTCGTTGGTGGAAAGACCATACTCTGCCAAAAATGACTCCATCACGCCGGGTTTCGTCGCTGAACGGATTGTCTCGACGAGCGCGGCGGCATGACTCGAAATTTTTTGCCTAGTGACAACATCAATGCCGGCTTCTTGTATCAGGCGTTGGAGCACCCCCCCTTCATCAGGCAGTGTATCGGTGCGGAATTTCGGGAATGGGGTGTTCATGGCAATCTCCTGTTTCAAGTCGACTCTACATGCCACCGGAAAGCATTATTCTCTTTTATTTGGGCCTTCACAGCCGTATTCTCCAAATAGAGCGGAAAAATTGGACTAAAAGGTGGAATGCGGATGACTTCAGAACCAATTGACTCTTATGACAAAGCAATACTGGATAAATTATCGACAAACGGCCGGATTACGATCACGGAGTTGTCACGTATTATCGGTTTATCAAAAACACCTTGCCAAGCACGTATCAAGCGTTTGGAAGCTGACGGGTTCATCACAGGATACCGCGCCATGTTAAACCCCATCAAGCTGGGCTTGGATCATGTCGCATTCGTTGAGGTTAAACTTACCAGCACGAACGAACGCGCGCTAAAAGCATTCAATGCCAAAGTCATGCAAATCAAAGAAATAGAGCAGTGCCATATGATCGCTGGTGGTTTCGACTACTTGCTAAAGGTTCGAACCCAGAGCATTTCGGAATACCGCCACGTCATGGGTGAACGCATATCAAGCCTTCCGAACGTCGCCAGCACCTCAACTTTCGTTGCTATGGAGTCGGTCAAAGAGGGAGTCCTCTGACTTATGCCACATATAAAAAACCCGCGCCGTTATCTGCGACAGCGCAGTAAAGGCACGGGATAGATGTGAGCGTCAGACTGTTACGTCCGAGTCTTTTTACTTAGTAACCACCTTTGCGGCGACTTTCAGGCAAACCGGCGACCTTGCCACCCTGCTTCGACGGATCCCCCGGGAACAATTCATACACGTCGCGCTGGCTTAGCTTTTCACCCCAAGCATCGCTCATCGCTTTGACGATTTTACGAGTGTTGGGCTGGTTGCCACCGTTGTCTATATATTCTTCGCGCAGGAAGTTCATCAAATCCCAGTGCTTGTCGGTCAGTTCGATATCTTCTCGAGCAGCCAATAATGTAGCGATACCCTTGTTCCAGTCTTCAACATTTTCCAGATGCCCGTTCGCATTGGTTTCGATTGTATTACCTTCGTATTCAAATGACATTGCGTTTCCCCTGTTTTGGTTACTGCTCATATATACATTCAAACAACAGGATGTGTCAATTTACATGCGCATGGCGGCTCAAGCACGATCAAGTGTAGTTTGAAGCCAGCCCGCGCAAGCAATCACGCACTGCAGCAACTCAAGGTCGCAACCTATACACCCAACATATGATTCCGTAAGAATCAATAAAACCAGAGATCCTGTCGATTTATCCGCATAAATCTGGACATAGTTGCCTTATTTCCTCAAATATGCACTCACTCAACGACAAAATTCCGACAGCGCACCTTTTTGCAGATACTTTTTTTACTTTACTTAAAATCTACGGTGGAATAAACCATTTAAAAAGCGGGGAATTATTATAGTTTTCACTACTTTTCCGGAATTCGCCCAATTTCCGCCCGATTTGACCCGCATATATATTGGCAATTGGTTCGCAGAGTTGTTTGCTGATCAACTTTTACGCTCTTAGTTCTGGAGTAGTAGGCCAAGTGGCCATTCTGGTACCGCTTCATTTGGAGCCAAATAATTAACCTAAACCCTTGGAAGGGGACACATTATGAAACTGTTCACAAAATTCGCAAACGACGAGT
>CALCGO010000469.1 GCA_937901055.1 uncultured Rhodobacterales bacterium | reverse complement strand
ACTGACGCTATCCCAAAAAACACAGATCGCGGGCGCGGTTGTCGTTTCTACACCGCAGGATATCGCATTGCTAGACGCGCGAAAAGCGATGGATATGTTTAACAAGACCTCAACACCTGTGTTGGGTGTGATCGAGAATATGTCCACCCACATCTGCTCCGAATGCGGGCACGAAGAACATATCTTCGGTCATGGTGGTGCCAAAGCCGAAGCCGAAAAGAAAGGGTTCCCGTTCCTAGGTGAAATCCCGCTGGATATCAGCGTTCGTACCGCCGCTGACACTGGCGCGCCAATCGTGGTTGCCGACCCAGACAGTAAACCGGCAAATGCATTCCGCAAGATTGCCCGCAAGCTTGTCGAAGACGGGGTCATCTGAGAACACCATGTTAAAACTGGCAAGAACCGTTCACTTTGACGACGCCGATATCGGCAAGTTCACAAACCCAGCCGAAAATGGCGAGTGGGCCGTTAGCGGCGGCTTCGCTTTCGCTAACTGGACGGATGCCGGCACAACCAGCGCGCGGCAACTCGCGTTCTCAAGCGGTTGGTTGGGTGGGGATAGTTTCGGTCGCGCAAAATTGGTTATTGTAGCGCAAATCCACGAGGTGGAACTGGACGAGCTACGCCAAAATCTGGCAGACCACATGTTAGAGGTCTACAAAGCCCCTTCCGCTGATGTGGCGATGGTAGCTGCAATTCACGAGGTCGAATTCATGCAAGAATTGTGCGAGGATCAAGACATCGACACGTTGTTGGCCATTAACCGCGTGTTAACCGATGATGGCGTCCGGGAACAATATCGGGCAATTAAGCCACAGGCCCCGAACATCAACTAAGATTTGCTTCACAAGAGTTAACAATGCCTTACAAGATCAAAAAACTAAGCATCCAGGGGGACGGTATCGCAGACGGTCCTGATGGTCCGCTCTATATCCCGTTCACCTTGCCCGAGGAGCTGGTCGAGGGGGATATCGAAGGCAACCGCATCCCCAAACCCCGCATTGTCGAACCGTCAAGCGATCGCATCAAAGCGCCCTGCTCGCATTTCAAAACTTGCGGTGGATGTTCGATGCAACATGCCTCGGACGCGTTTTTGGCTGAATGGAAAACCGACGTCGTGCGCAATGCACTGGCGGCACATGATCTGACGGCAGATTTCCGTTCGATAATCACTTCGCCCGCACAATCACGGCGGCGCGCGACGTTTGCGGCGCAGCGCACCAAGAAAGGTGTGTTGATCGGTTTCCACGGTCGAGCCTCGGACACCGTTGTGGCGATCCCTTCGTGCAAACTTCTGCATCCCGACCTTATGGCCACCATGCCTGCGTTGGAGGCGTTGACCAAGATTGGGGCTTCGCGCAAGACCAGCATTAGCATTTCGGTCACGCAGTCTGCCGCAGGTGCTGACGTTAGCGTACAAGACGCCAAAGAAGCTGATGGCCCGATGATGGTCGAACTGGGCACATTAGTCGAAAAATTCAAACTCTCGCGCCTAAGCTGGAACGGTGAAGTTGTTGCAATGCGGGCGGCCCCTGTTCAAGCCTTTGATGGTATCAACGTTTCGCCGCCCGTCGGCGCGTTTCTGCAAGCCACCAACGCCGGACAGATCGCGCTTACCGAAACGGTTCTGGAAGCCGTAGGCGATGCAAAGCACATCGTTGACCTGTTTTCTGGATGCGGGACTTTTTCGTTGCCGCTGGCCAGACACGCGCAGGTTTTGGCGGTTGAGGGCAATGCCCCTTTGCTGGATGCACTTGATACTGCTTGGCGCAATGGCGATGGGTTGAAAACGCTGAAAACACACAAGCGTGACCTGTTTCGCAATCCTATGCTAAAAGAGGAGCTTCAGAAGGTTGAGGCCGTAGTTCTCGACCCGCCTCGTGCCGGAGCGAAAGCCCAATGCGAAGCGCTGGCCGAAACTAACATCCCGCGCATCGCCTTCGTTTCGTGTAATCCAGTTACCTTCGCGAGGGACGCCAAGATTTTGGTAAACGCCGGATACGCCATTGAATGGGTGCAGGTTGTTGATCAGTTCCGATGGTCCGCACATGTAGAACTGGTGGCACTGTTTACCAAAGGCTAACGATCACTTGCAGCTGCGACTTGGATCAAAACTATTGTCCCAGCGGCCGCTTACAGGTCGTCACGATTAACCGTTAGCACGCCGTTGGAAATTCGATCACTTGGGTGGGTAATCACCGTATCTCCATCGGTAATTCCGCCCAACACTTCGGCTACGGACGCGTTCCGGTTTCCGATCTCGACGGGTACGCTATTGGCCATCCCATCTTCGACTTTGAAAACCATCCAGCTGTCGCCATCGCGGAACAGCGCGCTAATTGGTAGCTGCACAACGTCATCACTGCGCCACTCGATAACGCGCACGAAAACACGGAAACCGTCGCCCAGTGCCGCGTATTCTTCTTCGGAAGAGTTGATATCAAGCACGACTCGCACCCGTTGCTCGGCAATCCCTAGAGCCGAAATCTTGGTAAAAGCCGAAGGCTCAATCCGGGCAACTTCAGCCACCAAAGTCCCGGCACCGCCCCAGCGTTCGACATATGCCGACGCACCTTCAGCCAAATTCACAACATCGGTCGAAAGCAGATCGACCACAAGTTCCAGATCATCCACAAGACCGATACTGACCAGTGGACCACCCGCCATCACGGCCCGCTCGCTTGGGGATGTGACGGTTAGTATGCTGCCATCAATCGGGGCCAGAATTTCAATACAGCAAGCATCCACAGCGCCTTCGCCAGTGTCGGGCTCGATCAGCATGGCTTTGATGCGCTCCAGCGAACTCAGACGCAAACTGCGTTCCGACAGGGCAGAAACGAGGGCAGTGCGCGCCTGCTCTTGGAGTAACTCGACCTCTTCCAAGGCATTGGGTGACAGTGTCCCGCTATCGGACAAAGATTTTGCGCGCGTATACTGATCATTTGCGTAGTTATAGCTGGCCTCGGCGGCCGCTATGTTCAGTTCGGACAAACGAAGCGCGGCTTCGGCTTCTTTAACACCGGCTTCGGCTTGCAGGCGACTGCGGGAGTCTAGGAATACCGGTTGGCTTGGTTCAATAATCGCGACAACTGTTTCACCAGCCAGCACGAAATCGCCTACATCAACCGGGCTGCGAAGCGCAGTGCCGGATACAGGCGCTGACACTTCGAACACGTTGCGGATACGGGTTACACCGTCGGCATCTATGGTAACCTCCATCGGGCCGGAGGTGATCTGTGCCACATCAATCGGCACAGGTTGTTCCTGAAAGGTATAGTAGAACCCCGCTCCGATAGCAGCGGCCCCAACGGTCCAAAGTGCGATTTTCTTGATGGAAACAGCCATAGTTTACTCCCGGGTTTTCATAACAGCGACAAGGTCGAGACGGTTAACGCGACGGCGCACAAGTAACGCGGACGCAGCAGATGCAGTAAACGCGACAACACCGGCAAAGCCGTAGGTCCCGCGCGAAATATAGAATGGTAGCGTGAACATGTCGCTTGAGAAGCTCTCTACGATTCCAAGCGCGAACAAGTATCCAAATAGAAATCCAATAGGGATTGCCACGATCGTTAAAAAAAGCAACTCCCCCATCAGAATGAACGAAACCTCTTGTTGTGTGAACCCCAGTATTCGCAAGCTGGCTAATTCACGTGCTCGTTCAGACAGAAGTATGCGAGCGGAATTATAGACAACGCCAACAACAATAAGGCTTGCAATGAATGCATAAACCGTTGTCGTAATCCCCGAACTTTCGGCGACCGTATCGTTAAAGCTTTGGCGTATCTGATCCCAGCGCACGATTCCCGCGATATTGGGGGCTGCTTTAACCTGTTCGTACAATCCGTCTAGCGCATTTTCATCAATCGAGATGTTTACAGAATTTACAAGCGGTTGGCGTTGCATCAGCGTACTTAAATAGGTGAGGTCCATATAAGCCCCGATCCCGAAGTACTGTTTGATAATGCCTGTCACCGGCACCTCAAAATGGTCACGCTGCCCCTGCAAAACCTGCATATCCAGCTTGTCGCCTAACTTCGCATTCAGATGATTGGCGAGGCGTTCGGTAAGCACGATACCTTTCTGCGGGAGCACAACCGAATTGTTGCCAGCGTCCAGAACGCGGCTAAGATCCATCCCCGGGTCACGTCCCTCTACACCGATAAGCTTGGTAAGATGCCCGTTCGTCAGGCGCACCGCGACCGTTTGCATGCCCTCGGCCCGTAAAACACCGGGCAGGTTCTCAACATCCGCCAACACCGCACGCGACTGTGGTTGCGCCAACGACAAGGAAACCTGCTGACGATTTGCCTGAAAAAACGCCGAATCCATCATTATTTCCATGGAATCGAACATAAACAGCGTCGCAATCATCGTTGCCACAGACAGTGAGATCCCCAGGGTCGTTAGCATTGCGCGCATTGGCCAACGTGTAATTGACCGGATAATCATCATCACTGGCTGTCGGGCACCTATAAAATGGCCGATCTTATCGAATATATTTTGCTTGAACCTCGTCGGGGCTGGCGGTGACATAGCGACCGCTGGCGATAACTGTGTAGTTTTCAACACCGAACGGGCCGCACCAATAACTGCAGCCCCAATGCCCGCCATCGCAGAGATCGCGTATGTATCTGGGCTAGTTATGTAAATCAGATACGGAAAATGGAAAAAGACAGTGTAGTAAGTCGCCATCCAATAGGCGACAGAAATACCAACTGCCCAGCCAAGCAACACCCCGAAAAGACCGATCCCCATCGCGAGCTTGATATAGTGCCAGCTGATTGCCCCATTCGAATAACCTACTGCCTTGAACAAGCCGATCTGCTCACGCTCCAACGTGATCAAGCGTCCCAACACCATATTTACTAGAAAGGCCGAGATCACAAAAAACAACGGTGGCACCGATTTCCCCATCGCCTTAAGTTGCGTTAGCTCGGAATCCAAAAACATATGGGACGTCTGCATACTTCGATTGTATGGCCCGGTTCCGCCGTAAGGGGCCAGCAGTTTTTCCAGTTCGTCGATAACC
>CALCGO010000468.1 GCA_937901055.1 uncultured Rhodobacterales bacterium | reverse complement strand
TCCCGGGATTTGGCAATTGCTGGACCCGCATACAAGCACCGTGCCCCTTGGCACATTGTTGCGCGAAGTTTCAGCGCATGAATATGTCGGATACGAAGGGGAAGGCGACTTTCTGACAGCCTTCGGGGAACCCAAGGCAGGTATCCGAACCTTGGAGGTGGATGCCGAAACAGGGCTGATTGCCAACCAAACGCACGTAAGTTTGCCGTATTCCATTACGATCGCCCGTTGGGGCACCGGTGGACGGAATAACATTGCGTTAACGTTTGACGATGGGCCGGACAAAGATCTGACGCCAGAAATTCTCGATATTTTGAAAGAGCAGGGCGTTCCAGCCGCCTTTTTCATCATCGGGGAAAACGCCCTAAAACACCCTGAAATTGTTCAACGAACGCTGGATGAGGGTCATCTTCTGGGTGTTCACACCTTTACGCATCCCAACATTCGGATGATCAGCGATGTGAGGTTGATGATCGAGGCCAACAGCACTCAGCGCTTGCTGGCCTCGATCACCGGTTACAACACGATCTTGTTCCGCGCACCTTTTGCGGAGGATTCCGAACCACAGAACAGGGATGAAGCCGCCCCGCTGGTGCAGTTAAGCGCTGCAGGGTATGTTACCGTTGGCACCCCGATTGACCCGCGCGACTGGGAAGGCAACGGCGTCAACGAAATTGTCGAACGTGTTCGTCTGGAGGCTTTGGCGGGCGAGGGAAATACCGTGTTGTTGCATGACGCCGGCGGGAACCGTTCTGAAACCTTGGCCGCCCTACCCCTTATTATTGAAATGCTGCGCGCCGAGGGTTTCGATTTTGTATCTCTCGACGAGCTGATGGGGAACGACGCCATTGACCTGATGCTTAGGGCAGATGATCGGCTGGCAAAGGTGGATACCGTATCGTTCTTTGTGATGACGTTATCCGGTGGTGCGTTGGTATGGATGTTTGCGGTAGCGATTACGCTTGGGATTGCGCGGTCGCTCATCATCGTGGTTCTGGCCTATTTGCGGCGGCAGCCGAAGTGGCTGGACGACACAACCACCCCATCGGTGACAGTTATTGTTCCAGCCTACAACGAGGAACCGGTGATTTTGCGGACGGTCGAGTCGGTCTTGGCCTCAGACCACACCAACATGGAAATTATCGTGGTCGACGACGGCTCTAGGGACTGTACGTTTGATGTGGTTGAAACCGCATACGGAAATGATTCACGCGTTCGGCTGGTTCGGCAAGAGAACCAAGGCAAAGCGGAAGCGTTGAACCATGGTTATAGACTTGCGAAAAGCGAGGTCATTGTTGCTATTGATGCTGACACCATAATTCTGCCCGATGCTGTTACCCGTCTGGTCCGCCACTTTTCCAACCCCAAAGTTGGGGCTGTCGCGGGCAACACCAAAGTCGGCAATCGGATGAATATCCTGACACGACTTCAGGCGGTGGAATATATCACTTCGCAAAATCTGGATCGACGCGCGTTTGAACGGTTCAACGCCATCTTGGTCGTTCCCGGCGCGATCGGCGCTTGGCGCAAATCGGTGGTTGATGCGGTTGGCGGATATTCCTCGGAAACGTTGGCAGAAGACGCCGGCCTGACCGTCGCCATCATCCGCTCGGGATATCGTGTTACTTACGAGGCGGGCGCAATCGCCATGACAGAGGCTCCGGAAACTTTAAGCCAACTGCTGCGCCAACGCCTACGCTGGTCCTTGGGAATTATGCAAACCGGGTGGAAACACAAACGGGCAATACGCGAAGGCAGCGGGATTGGCCTGGTCGCTATTCCGAACATCTTGCTGTTCGGGGTGATCTTGTCGCTGTTCGCGCCCATCGCCGACATCGTGTTTATCACCGCGCTGTTCAGACTGGGTCGCGATTTCCTACACCACCCAACGATGATACCCGGACTGTCGTCGCCAGCGATCTTTATCGCGTACGCTGTGTATCTGTTGTCGGATGTATTTTTGTCGGCATTGGCCCTGTTTCTTGAACCAAAAGAGGACAAGTGGTTACTGTTCTGGGTGCCGTTCCAGCGGTTCTTCTATCGCCAACTATTGTACATAGCTGCGCTGCGATCTGTCGGGCGGGCCTTAACGGGCCGCCTGACAGGCTGGCAGAAACTTACGCGAACAGCGGATGTCAGCATCGTGACACCCGCCGCAAGATATGCGCATCGGGATGTGGAGTTGCAGCGCATAAAGCCCGCTTCAAGACCTAGCCAGAATAAACCTGACAACCCGTTTCAGTTAGAGGACCAGATACCACCGGATAGTCACGAACCGGATTCATGATAATCTGTTGAACCGACGTAATCCGACGGGCGCACTGCGTTGCATCACCCGAGCGTGATCTGGAGCCATCGACATAGATGTCCAACCACGGCAGACCGTTTCTGCCTGTGTGGCATGGGCCATCCTGTGGGCGGTGCCCGTCACCACAAACATCCTCGACAATTGCGTATTTACGCAAGCTGGGGATGTAGAACCGTGTACCCGCCTTATAATCGAGCGTCTGACGGCTTCCGACGATGACATGGCCAACAGCGATCGTAATCGGATCGCTGTATGTGCCCCTGCCCCCGGCTTTGCGGTGAATAACCGGTTTTGAAATTTCGGCTGATCCCGGTGGGGTGTTGTCCCAATAACTATACCCAGTCAGGTAAATGTTAAACGCAGTCTCGCCATTACGCGGGGACGACGTGGACTTCACCACCGGGGTGACGTTGCTGGTTTGAGACTTACTACTGGCGGATTGGGTTGTAGCATCGCTACAGGCACTGGTTACAAGGGCGGCCAAAGACAGGCCGAGTAAAATCCTTGAGAATCGCATATTGAACTACCTTCTGGATTGCATATATATCTTTCGAAGCGTCCCGAATGTTCTGTTTTTGCCGCCCTCGTTGTGTTGGCGGGGCGATGTTTGATTCCGATAACTTATACGTGATCACACTTTTTGTAACCTGTTTTGTCACTTGCGGCGCAAATCCGCTTACCGCGTTTCGCGATGGTACTACCTTTGGTTCGGCCAAAAGCTTGACCTACCTAAACTGGCAGGCTTTAATTCGCGGCTACGTTTCTTAACTCCGAGATCGCTTACATGGCCCTTTCTTTTCGTCACCAATCCATCCTTGACGTTGCCCGAAATATCGGACGCGTGGCGGTTGATGATCTAGCGGAGACGCTATCGGTGACCCCACAAACCATCCGTCGTGACTTGAATGACTTATGTGATCAGGGCCACCTGACCCGCGTACATGGCGGGGCAATCCTTGAATCCGGTGTCGCCAATCTTGCCTATGACGCCCGTCGCCTTATGGCCTCTGATGAAAAGGAGATGATCGGTCGATTGTGCGCGGAAGAAATTCCTGATGACGCTTCGATTTTCATCAATATCGGCACCACGACGGAGGCTGTTGCCCGCGCTCTCAAAAACCGGCGCAATCTGATGGTTATCACCAACAACTTGAACGTGGCCAACATCCTCGCCTCTAATCCAAATTGCGATGTTGTGGTAACAGGGGGAATGCTTCGGCGCTCAGACGGTGGGCTGGTTGGGGAATATACGATTGATATGGTCGAACAATTTCGCACGGACTATGCGGTGATCGGCGTGTCCGCAATTGATGACGATGGATCACTGCTGGATTTCGACTATCGCGAAGTGCGGATCGCGCAGGCAATCATCAAGAACGCGCGCAAGACATTTTTGGTGGCTGACAGCAGCAAACTCACCCGTTCCGCGCCAGTTCGGATTGGGCACATGAGCGAGATCGACCACTTTTTCACCGATAAAATAACATCCGAAGAATTGCGGCACGTCTGCGATCAACACGATGTCGACATCACCACGGTCGAAACCGACTGAACTAAAACGACCCGAAAATTCAGAATTATTCGCTCACAAGCACCTGCCCGCCAAGCTGTCTGGTCACCTCACGGGCAAAATCGCTAACAATTTCACCTATCTCGCTGGTCACGTTTTGCGGAATGCGGAAAGTCGGGCCCGAAATTGAAAGCCCCGCAATCGGATCGCCATACGCATCGAAAATCGGAGCGGCGACGCAGCGCATTCCTTCCGTTCGTTCCTCATCATCCACCGCGTAGCCCTTGCGTTTGATTGCTTCCAGCTCCTTAAACAAGTGGTCGGGGTCGGTGATGGTGCTATCGGTGAAGCGTTCCAAGCCCTGTTCCGTGATGATCTTTTGTACGCGTTCTTTTGGAAAATTCGCCAACAAGGTCTTGCCTATCCCCGACGCGTGCATCGGGTTACGCGTGCCGGGTGGAAAGAACGCGCGGATCGTTTGACTGCTCTCGACCTGCGAAACGAACAGCACCCAATCATCGCGTTCAATACCAAGGTTGGCGGTTTCACCAATCAATCGCATCAGCTTTTGCATCACGGGCCGACTGCGTTGCAGAATGTTAGTGCGGTTTAAAAATACGCTACCAATGCGGAAGGCCCCTGCTCCGATGTACCATAATTGCGTGTGTTCTTCGAACTCTACAATTTCGCGCGATTGCAAGGTGATTAACGCGCGGTACGTGGTGGCAGACGATTGATCTGAACGCTCGGATAATTCGGACAGGGAAACCCCGTCACCTTCTGCCAACACACCAAGAATTAGCATTCCACGGTCAAGCGAGCGGACGATTGAATTGTCAGTCTGATCGTTGAAAGACTTGGGGCGGCCACGAGATCGTTTGGCGGGGGATTGCATGAAAGACACCTTTCTGTGGTGATATATATTTCTTCAAAAAACTATTTCGAAGAATGAAAAAACGTAACTAGCGGAAATAATGCATAAAATCACCATGCAATCAATAATGAAAAACTATTTCGAAAAAATTGTGAATTGGGTGCTTCATCCATATATTGGACGAAACCTACAAACCGAGAGCGAAACATGTTCAATCAAAACCCAGTTTTCATCCCCGGCCCGACTAACATCCCCGAGGTTATCCGTAACGCTTACAACATTCCGACAATCGACCACCGATCCGGCGCTTTTGAAGGCATTGTCCAGCCAGCATTGGCA
>CALCGO010000467.1 GCA_937901055.1 uncultured Rhodobacterales bacterium | reverse complement strand
GGCACATGGTACACCAAAGAAACCGAACGATCTTTTGTCCGAGGAACACGCCTGCCTACTGCTGCGTTTTCCAGGTTCGACGCAGTACAATTGGGAACTGGAAACACGTTCGGGGGTTCGTAAACTCGGTGTGCATGGCCCGTTTGAATCGGATGATGGCGACGTCCTGACCGACTGGGCGCTAGATGGCCACGGGATCGTTAACAAGCCGTGGTTCGAAATCGCACATCACCTCGCGAATGGAAATTTGGTGGAGGTGCTACCAGATTCTCCGCCCAGCACAACCAATCTTGCGATAATCTACCCCCATAAACGACTTCAAGACCCGAAGGTAAGATTGTTTATCGACTTCATGACCGAAAATATCCGCAATCGAATTTCTGAAGTAATGGAGGCCTAATGCCAACGCTGCTGCTAAAAAACGCCGACGTGTTAGTGACAATGGACGGCACCCGCCGTGAAATCCCCGGTGGTGGCTTGTTCGCCCGTGATGGCGTGATCGAGGCCGTCGGTAGTGACCTGCCCGAAACAGCCGATATCGTTGTAGACGCCAAAGGGTGCGTTGTTACCCCCGGGTTGGTTAATACCCATCACCATTTGTACCAAACTATGACGCGCGTGGTGCCGGGCGGGCAGGACGCGCTCTTGTTTGGGTGGTTACAAACCCTTTATCCGATTTGGTCCCGTATGGGCCCCGAAGAAATGTTCGTATCAGCGCAGGTCGGGCTGGCGGAACTTGCACTGTCGGGCTGCACGATGTCGTCGGACCACCTGTACCTTTACCCGAACGGCGTACGTCTAGAAGACACTATTGATGCCGCTGAAACCGTCGGTATTCGCTTCCACCCGACCCGTGGCTCTATGAGCATCGGCGAAAGTGACGGCGGCCTCCCCCCCGATTGGTTGGTTGAATCGGAACGCGCAATTCTTGAAGATTCGATCCGTGTGGTGGATGCATTCCACGACCCTGACGACGGCGCGATGGTGCGTGTTGGTTTGGCCCCGTGTTCTCCGTTTTCGGTGTCCCGTGATCTTATGCGTGATACTGCGCTATTGGCACGAGACAAACGCGTGATGTTGCATACGCACTTGGCGGAAAATGACGAGGATATCGCCTATAGTCTTGAAAAATTCGGCGTTCGCCCCGGGCAATACGCCGAAGATTTGGGTTGGACGGGCGATGACGTATGGCACGCCCATTGTGTGAAATTGGACACCTCCGAAATTGACTTGTTCGCGCGCACAAAGACGGGTGTTGCGCATTGCCCATGCTCAAATTGTCGGTTGGGTTCTGGCATCGCGCCGATACGCCAGATGCGGGATGCGGGCGTTAAAGTTGCGTTGGGGGTTGATGGTTCTGCAAGCAACGATTCAGGGCATTTGTTGTCTGAAGCACGGCAATTGTTGCTTTTGCAAAGGGTGCAAAACGGCGCTGATGCGATGTCCGCGCGCGAAACTTTGGAGATTGCCACGCTAGGCGGCGCAAAAGTGCTAAATCGTGATGATTTGGGTTCGCTGGAGGTCGGCAAGCGAGCCGATTTCGCGGTGTGGGATGTTTCGGGGTTAGAGGCTGCGGGCTCTTGGGACCCGGTCGCTGCGCTAATACTTTGCGGCCCGTTTTCGGTGCGCGACCTCTACGTTGAAGGACGCGCTGCTGTTAAGTCGGGTATGCTGACAGGCTTGGATCTACGAAAAGTTACCGAGCGCCAGAACGTATTGGCAAAAAAACTGGCTGAAGGGTAAGCGGTGCGTGGAACCACGCACCCCGCGGTTAACACCAACTTGCGGCATCACCACCTTGTTCGCGAAAAAGCTCTTCTACGTTGGCTTCAATAAGTTTGTAACCAACGTTACCAAACAAGACCTGCCGGCCTTCGTTCATCACAAACGTCGGACTGCCTTTTACGCCCATAGATTCGGCCATCTTGAGGTCTGCATCCAAGGCGGCAGCGGCCTCTGACGAATGTATCTTGGCTTTGATGCTATCGACGTTCAGGCCCAGTTCCTCGGCTATTTCGCCTTGCACTTGCCAATCCGAAATATCGTGTGCCTCGGCAAAGAACGCAGTTCTGAACTGGCGTATGGCTTTGGTCGAAGTTAAATCGGTGAACGCAGCTTCCTCGTCCAGCAACTGGACCGCTTTCAAGAACAAATGCACCGAGCTGGAAGTTCGCGGTTGAGTTTTCGTCCAGACATCCTCGTGCACCGAAATATGTGGGAACTTTTTGGCCATTTTCTGAAAATTGCCGTTCATCGCCTCATACCCGCCCCGGTCTTTCCAGTTAGTGGCGGTTTTGGTGCGGGCGTCAGGGAAAACACTACAGAATTTTTCCTCGATTTTGATACGGTCGCCGTATTCGGCGGCCAACTGGTCGAGGCGAACTTGTGATACATATGCCCAGATACACAGGGCGTCGGAAAAGTAGGTTACGGTCGGGCGCATGATGCAGCCTCCTGATAGATTAAGTTAGCGGCCTTCTATTCCGAGTATTTTTGTCGATCTTTGTTCTAAATCAATTGGTCGCAGGTTTTTCACGGACCATCAGGCGAACGGCGCCGTACTCGTCCTTGGCTTCGCGCAACAAGGAATACCCGCATTTTTCCGCCACCTTGATGGAGGCCACATGATCCGTGCCCGTCATGCAAACTGTTTGGCTTCCGAAATTTTGACTGTCCATCCAGCCCAGCGCGGCTTTCATGGCCTCGGTGGCGATCCCTTTGCCGGACGATGAAGGTGTGAACACCCACCCTGCTTCGCGACTGTTATCGAAATCTGGTCCCAGACCGCGTGCCGCATCGAAAAAGCCAGCGGTTCCGACAAATCCACCGGATTTTTCAAACACTAGCCAGCTGCCGTACCCCAGAATCGACCAGCTTCCCGCATTGCGTAAAAACCGCGGCCAGCATTCAGCGCGGGTTTGCGGATCAAACGGTAGGTTAATTAGCATTTCGGGATCGGCCCAAAGTGCTGCAAACGCATCAAAATCCTCGCGCTGAGGTCGACGCATCATTAGCCGTTCTGTTTCCAATGTGTGCATATAACCCTCTTAAACGAAAAACGGCGCCCCGTGGGACGCCGCTCTAATTCGATATCAGTGAAAAATTTAGGAGTTTTCAGTGATAA
>CALCGO010000466.1 GCA_937901055.1 uncultured Rhodobacterales bacterium | reverse complement strand
GGTCGCCAGCAAAGTGTTTTGGCGCACAAACTCTGGGCGTTCATCCGCACCTTCCCAGCACGTGATGTTCAGACCATCCCGCGGGGTCAAAAGGGCAGGGCTTTCGGCGGCGGCGTCGTTGAGGCTCATCTGGAAGTCGGCATTCATCTCCGTTCGAACCAACGGGCGCAAATCATGCACGCCGCTGATAGAAACGATCCGTTCCACGCGATCAATGCAGGCCAGTTCAACGTCCGTACACCCCATACGCGCGACCAGATGCCCACCTGCGGAATGGCCAGCTAGGCGGATTGGCCCGTCAACTTTGCCGGCCGCAAACTCGATAGCTCGTGCGATTTGTTGTGTGATAGTCGAAATCCGAACCTCAGGACAAAGGGTATAGCTGGGCATGGCCACAGCCCACCCGCGATCAACCGCGCCTGTCGCCAAATGAAGCCACAAACTGCGATGTCGTGACAGCCAGTATCCACCATGGACAAATACCACTAACCCTTTTGGCTTACCCTCTGGCAGGAAAATCTCCATCGCCTCACGTTCGTGGGTGCCATAATGCAAATCCAGCAGAACACGATTTTTCGCCGCCATGTCGGCCTTATAGGTTGCCGCATCGACTTCCCATTTGGCCACTATATCATCGGCACCCGGTATATACATCCCGTTGGCATAGGCGTCGTCCCAGTCGGTAATCATGTGGTGTTCCTTTTGTCAGGCATGTCATTGCGTTGCGATCAGCGTAGCAAAATCTGCCCGTGAAACAATAGCATTCGAGGCGCGCCTTCACCTCACGTATATGTGTGCGCGAAATTCACTTTTTGGACCGAAACAGGCTGGATAATTCGTTCCATGAACATACCTGTATCTCTCGAAACTGAAACGAGGGAGTAAACTCATGACTGCATATGTAATCGTTGGTGCAACGCCGATTAATCCGGAAAAGCAGAAGGCCTATGCCGCTGACGTTCCTGCAACGCTAAAGATGTATGGCGGCGCCTTGGTTGCCGTTGGACCCGTGGAACAGTTGCACGGCGAATTCGACTACCTTTCACAGGTGATCCTGAAATTTGCGTCTAAAGAAGATGCGAAAACGTGGTACAATTCACCGGAATATCAGGCACTAATCCCCAACCGTGACGAAGGGATGAATGCGCAGTTCCAACTTATTGAATACGTTTAGAACGGTAGGAGGGCGGTTAACGCCCTCCTTTTTCCGGTATTAACCCGCGTGGACTGAACCTTAGCACCAGCAACAGGATCATACCCATTACCATCAGGCGCATGTGTGGTGCGGATCTGATCAGATGATCGCGCAACGCGCTGCCCTCATACATGCCGGAGGTCACGAAGTTCATCAACCATGCACCTGCCGGTTCAGCCTCGATCCAGACAAACCAGATCAGGAAACCACCCAGTACGGAACCCCAGTTGTTACCGGATCCCCCGACGATAACCATCACCCAGATCAGGAATGTGTAGCGCAGCGGATTGTATGTGCCCGGTGTGAACTGCCCGTCCAACGTGGTCAGCATTGCACCCGCGATCCCGACGACGGCGGAACCCAGAATGAAGACCTGCAAATGGCGGCGTGTTACGTCTTTACCCATCGCCTCGGCCGCGTCGAGATTGTCACGGATGGCACGCATCATGCGGCCCCATGGCGATTTCAACGCCTTTTCGGAAAGCCATAAGATGGCCAGAAGGGCGATGGCGAACAGCACGGAATACGACAGTTTCACGAATATGGAACTGAAACTAATGACGTTCGTTCCAAGGCTATCGGCAAGCGATATGAACCAATCGGTATTTTGCAACTCGATCTCGCGTGGAACCGGACGATCAAGACCAGCAACGTTTTTAACGCCGCGCGTCAACCAATCCTCGTTCTTCAGGACCGCGATGATGATTTCGGAAATTCCCAACGTTGCAATTGCCAGATAATCAGACCGCAAACCTAATGCAATTTTTCCAACCAGCCATGCAGCACCCGCGGCGAATACGCCGCCCACAAGCCATGAGAATATGACAGGCAACCCCAACCCACCGAGGTAGCCGGTTTTGGCAGGCTCAATAGCTTCAATGGCACTAACGGACGGGTCGAATATACCGCGTGTAATGAAAAACCCAGCGACGATGATTGCAAAGCTAACAAGGCTGCGAATTCGCCCCGTCAACTTACGTCGTACATAAATTGTGGTTGCAATGGTCACGCCAAGCGACACAATCGCAAGGCCGATACCGGCGGCACCTGCACTCCATGCTTCGGTTACGGGAGGTTTGGAAACCAGCACTGCCGCCACGCCACCAAGGGCTGCAAAGCCCATGATACCGACGTTGAACAGGCCCGCATACCCCCACTGGATGTTAACACCAAGCGCCATCACTGCAGAAATCAGGCACAGGTTAAAAATGGTTAGCGCCACGGACCAGCTTTGGCCGAAGCCGACGATAGCCAACAGGCCGAACATGCCTGCGAACAAAAGGACATTGCGGTTAATGCTCATAACACTTTCCCCTTGAATATACCCGTCGGCCTAATCAGCAACACCAGCACGAGGATCACAAATGATACGGCAAACTTATAATCTGTGGACAGAAGTTGAACCAAGCTGTCCGGCTCCAAATTTTCGGGCAACAGATAGCGTAGGAATTTTTTGTAAGCGTAGGTGATCGTAACCTCGGAAAAGGCCACAACGAACCCGCCAGCAATTGCACCCAGCGGATTGCCAATACCGCCAACAATCGCAGCCGCAAAAATTGGCAGCAATAATTGGAAATACGTGAACGGCTTAAAGCTTTTGTCCAACCCGTAAAGCGTGCCCGCGATGGTCGCCAAGGCGGCGGCAATAATCCATGTGATCATCACGACGCGTTCAGGGGAAATCCCTGACAGCAACGCCAGATCCTCGTTATCCGAAAACGCGCGCATTGATTTACCAGTACGGGTGCGCTGCAAGAACCAGAACAGCGCGATCACGACGATAATGGCGATGCCCAGCGTTAGCGCTTGCGAAACTTTAATCGTCAGACCTTCGGCCATGCCAGTCGCGGCTTTGAATTCACGCGCCTTAAGAATGAATCTCTCGCCATCAGCAAATCGTTGATCGTCTGGCCCAATGATGAACCGCACGATGCCGTTCATCACAAACATCACCCCGACGGAGGCCATAACGAACACAATCGGCGCGGATTTTTCCCTACGATAGAAGCGATAAACAAACCTGTCGGTGGCCAACAGCATACCCACGGTTGCCAAAATACCAAACGGTAATGCGAGCAGGGCTGTAGGTAGCGGATGGATGGAAACGCCCATTGACTGGAACCACCACGTCACGAGGATCGTGACCATCGTGCCAAACGCCATCGTGTCACCATGCGCGAAATTCGAAAACCGCAGGATGCCGAAAACCAGCGTCACCCCCAGCGCCCCAAGCGCAAGTTGTGCGCCGTACGCGGTTGCGGGGACCAATACGAAATTGGCGAAAAGGATCAGTGCGTTAAGAATATCGGTCATATCTTAACCCCCCAAGAATGATTTGCGGACTTCGGGGTTCGCCAAAAGCGCCTCGCCGGTGTCTGTGAAACGGTTGCGACCTTGCACCAGAACGTACCCCTTGTCGGCAATGTTCAGCGCTTGACGAGCGTTTTGTTCGACCATCAGGATGGCGATGCCGGTGCGGGCCACCTCGATGATGTTGTCAAACAGCTCGTCCATAACGATTGGCGAAACACCAGCGGTGGGTTCGTCCAGCATCAACACTTTGGGTTGCGTCATCAACGCACGACCAACGGCGACTTGCTGGCGTTGACCGCCCGAAAGCTCCCCCGCGTGCTGGTGGCGTTTTTCCTTGAGGATCGGGAATAGCTCGAACACCCGTTCCATCGTTTCGGAAAAATCGTCGGTACGGATATACGCCCCCATTTCGAGGTTTTCCTGCACCGTCATACTTGTAAACACGTTGTTGGTCTGTGGCACAAAGCCCATGCCAGCTTTCACGCGGTCTTGTGGCGAAAGGCCGGAAATGTCCGTTCCGTCCAGCATCACACGGCCGGTGTGTATGTTCAGCATCCCGAAAACGGCCTTCATCGCAGTGGATTTACCAGCCCCGTTCGGGCCGACAATCACGGCGATTTCGCCTTTTTCGACCGCGATGGAGCAGTCGTGCAGAATA
>CALCGO010000465.1 GCA_937901055.1 uncultured Rhodobacterales bacterium | reverse complement strand
CATCTCGAACTCGGTAATATCAAACTGAAATATAGGCCTTATACTGAGGTCTCTAATAAATAGGGCTAGTCCCGTTCTTTAAGTTCTCGACGTAATATCTTACCGGTGGCGGTCATTGGCAAGCTATCAATAAATTCTATTTCACGCGGGGCAACATGCGGCGACACCCGTTCGCGCACGCGCAAAACCAGTTCCGCTTTCAAGGTTTCACTGGCCTCGCCGTTCAAAACAACAAATGCCTTAACGATTTCGGTTCGCACGGGATCTGGCACACCTATCACTGCGGCCATCAAAACGGAGTCATGCCCAACCAGACAATCTTCGATCTCGCTTGGGCCGATACGATAGCCAGACGAGGTGATCACGTCATCGGTACGGGACGAAAAGTGGAAATATCCGTCTTCGTCCATCGTTGCCACATCGCCCGTAAGCATCCAGTCACCAATGAACTTCTCGGCGGTTTTTTCCGGGTTTTTCCAGTATTCTAGGAACATGGAGGGATCGGGGCGGCGCACCGCGATCTCCCCCTCCTTGCCCGCTGGCAGCACGTTGCCAGCACTATCAATAACCGCAACGTCGTGCCCGGGCACGGGTTTTCCGGTCGATCCGGGACGTGGTTCAAACGCATCGACGCAATTCCCCAACACCAGATTGCATTCCGTTTGGCCGTAAAACTCGTTGATCGTCACGCCCAGAACGCGCTTGCCCCAATCCAGCAATTCCGTGCCAAGCGATTCCCCACCGGAGCCGACACTTCGCAAGTTAAGCGGCGCTAGGTCGGTTGATTGACGCATCAGTTTCAACGCGGTTGGCGGCAGGAAGGTGTTTCGCACACCCAATTCCCGCATCAACCAAAACGCCTTATCTGGGTCAAACTTCGACATGCGATGCGCGACCAGCGGCACACCGTAATGCAGCGCGGGCATCATTACGTTTGTCAAACCGCCCATCCAAGCCCAATCCGCCGGCGTCCACAGGCAATCGCCTTTTTGGGGCAGAAAATTATGGTGTGTTTCGACGCCGGGCAAATGGCCAAGCAAGACTTTATGCCCATGCAATGCACCCTTTGGCGGGCCGGTAGTGCCGGATGTATAACTGATGAACGCAGGTGTATTCAGGCCGGTTTCAACCATCTCGATCTGGTCAGATGCACGGTCAAGTTCAGCCCAGAAATCCAGTACTTCGGCCGAATCGATGCAGTAAATCGCCTCCAATTCCGGCAGCGCATCGCGAATATTCAACACTTTCGCCAGATTTGCGCGATCCGTCACGACGATCTTCGCACCCGCATTCCCCAGCCGATATTGCAGCCCATCTTCGCCAAACAAGGTGAACAGCGGCACCACGATTGCGCCCAGCTTGTAACACGCCAGATGCGTCAGCACGGTTTCGGGCGTTTGCGGCAACAGGACGGCACAGCGGTCCCCTTGCCCCAAACCGCGCGCGCGCAACGTATTGGCCAATTGCGAGGACAGGCGCGATAGTTGCTGGTAGGTGAAGTTCTGCAGACCACCGTCGGCGTCCATGTAGGTCATCGCATGGCGATCAGGCTCGCCACGCGCCCAACGTTCGCAAATCTGTTCCGCGATGTTGTAGCGCGCCGGCGTTGGCCAACGGAAGTTCGCCCGCATTTCTTCCCATGTACCCGACCGTGTTACCAAATTTTCGACGTGCATCTGCAATCCCCTATATTTCGCGTGCACTTTATCAAATGGCGGGCGGAACCCAAGCGATTACCCTTGTAACGCCGCGTATTGAGGTCTATTTTCAGATGCGAAACAACAGGAACACCCATGTTACACATGCCAAAATTAGTCGACCCGTTCGCGCGGGAGGTAACCTACCTCAGGGTATCCGTAACCGACCGCTGCGATCTGCGCTGTTTCTATTGCATGTCCGAAAACATGACCTTTCTTCCGAAAAAAGAGCTGCTTAGCCTCGAGGAACTCGACCGCCTCTGCACCACCTTCATTGATATGGGTGTCAGCAAACTGCGTGTAACTGGCGGCGAACCACTGGTGCGTCGCGGCATCATGACGTTCTTTGATGACATGTCCCGCCATTTGGCGTCGGGCGCTTTGAAAGAACTGACGTTGACCACAAACGCGACACAGTTGCATAAATTCGCCCAGCCGTTGAAGGACGCAGGAGTGAAACGGGTCAATGTCTCGCTTGATACGCTGGACGAGGAAAAATTCGCAGAGATCACTCGCTGGGGCCGGTTCCGTCAGGTGATGGAGGGGATTGATGCCGCCGACAAAGCCGGTTTATCGATCAAGATCAACGCCGTAGCCCTGAAGGGCACGAACGACGACGAAGTTCACAAAATGGTGGAGTGGTGCGGGCAACGCGGGTTTGACGTGACATTTATCGAAGTCATGCCGATGGGTGATATGGGTGATGCAGACAGGCGCGATCAGTATTGGTCGCTGAAAGACGTTCGCGAAGAACTGGCCACGAACTGGACGTTAACCGATATTCCACTGAATACTGGCGGGCCGGCAAATTACGTTCGCGTTGAAGAAACAGGTGGGCGTGTCGGGTTTATCACGCCGCTTACGCATAATTTCTGCGAAAGCTGCAACCGGGTACGTCTTGATTGCAAAGGCCAGTTGCACATGTGCCTTGGGCAGGAAGATGACGCCGATATGCGCAAGGTTCTGCGCGATAATCCGGACGATAACCAACCGTTGCGTGACGCGATTAACAAGGCGATTGCCCGAAAACCAAAGGGCCACGATTTCGATTATTCACGCCAACAAATTCAAGGCGAAATGCGCCGACACATGAGCCATACTGGCGGATAAATCCTCCACCAAGAAAAAAGACCGCACAATTACGCGCGGCCTTTGGTTTTGTAGCTACGCGACATCATCCGCCGTAGTTGATATCCCAACCAACGTACGCTGTGTAAATCGAGTCGCTACCGTTAGAACCTAGAACGGATGCACCGACATACGCGTTTTCCATGAAACGATATTGCGCGTCGAACGTGTAAATGTTTTCGCCAGTATTCACGTATCCTGCGGTTAACACCAAATCGTCAGACACGTTGTAACTCGCTTCGATCGAGTAGAATAAGTCGTCGGTTCCTATTGGTGACGAGATGTTTAGCAAACCTCCAAAGGTTCCATATTCAGCAGCTACCGAAGTAAAAATTCCGGATTCCGTTGAACCACCGTTGATCGCCTCGAAACCCGCCGCAACGGTGTAGGTGTTGTTAACGGCATAGCTAACCCCGCCCGAGATCGCATAGTCATCTCCATCGATTTGATGATATGACAGTCCGACATCCGCACCGCCGACCATTCCGTCAAACCGCACACCATAATCATAGGGCGCGTCGCCGGTTTTGAAATACAAGTCTAGCATGCTGCCGAAAGGTATGCCGTATTCCAACCCGATAACCTTCGAATTTCCGAATTTCGGAACCGCGACATAGTCAGCAAGCGCTGCGCCCGGCAAGCCTACCGAAAAACGTCCGTAAGAACTGTCATAAAATATAGATCCAGTGACGTGCGGGTCAAAATCAACCGGATCGCCCTGGATCGTAAAAAGACTTAATTCAATTCCAAGCGGCATGCTGCCTGCACCCGCACCACTGTAGCCAAGCGTGATGTCCGCTATCCCGAAAGTATAGTCATCACTAGTCGTCGACACATATTCTGCCTGAAGATTTCCGTCGGCATAAAACCCGACGGGCATGGATTGCGCGAAAACGGTTCCTGCGTAAAGTGTGGCTACTGTTGTAATTGCTATTTTTTTAAACATATCAGTTCCTTTCCAAGCCCAGACCAAGCTGTGCTTGCCTTCGTGTTAAGTGACTGTATTATTACTAATGTGAGACCTCAGCATAACTTGAGGATTCCCAACGTTGGGAATATTTGGTAACGTG
>CALCGO010000464.1 GCA_937901055.1 uncultured Rhodobacterales bacterium | reverse complement strand
GGAAAACGTAACCGGATCCAGACATCGTTTATGGGGATGTTGTTGGCGATAATCCTGCAAAGCTCGACCGCGACGGCATTGCTGGCCACGGGTTTCGCCGCTGGTGGTTTTTTGGCGGTTGGCAATGGCTTGGCAATCGTACTTGGGGCCGACCTTGGTTCGGCGCTTGTCATTCAAATCTTGTCGTTTGATCTGGACTGGCTGGTCCCCTTCTTGCTGGCTATCGGTGGTTGGCTGTTCCTGAAAACCGACCAACGCAGCCTGCGCCAGACTGGCCGCATCCTTCTTGGCGTTGGGTTTATCCTGATATCCCTGCAAATGATCGGGGCCGCCAGCGAACCAATCCGCGAGAGCGAACTGTTACCCACGATGGCTGGGTATCTTGGCGCGGAGTATATCACCTCGTTCCTGATCGGGGCGGCACTGGCCTTTATTATGCACTCCAGCGTCGCGGCAATATTGCTGTTTGTGACCCTCGTTATCCTGCACGTTTTACCGGTCGAGGCTGGCGTTTCCCTTGTATTGGGCGCCAATCTAGGTGGCGCAATTCTGCCAGTATGGTTGTCCCGCGGCATGAGCCAGTTTTCCCGCCGCATTCCCGTGGGGAACTTTTTACTACGCGGGACCGCGGCAATCGCCGCCTTGTTTATCGTAAATTTGACGCCAGTTCTTTCGATTTTTGACAGCTTTGGCCCGGGTCAGTATTTGGTAAACGTACATCTTGCGTTCAATCTATCCCTGCTGATTATCGGCCTGCCGTTCACCAAATTTATGGAAAAACCACTCGCCCTGCTTATGCCGGAGCCAACGGCGGAAAGCCAAGCTGACATCTACAAACCTATGAGCGCCCTTGATCGCACGGTCTTGAACGCCCCTAAACTTGCGCTTTCGGGTGTTACGCGCGAAGTGTTGCGCATGGGGCAAATCGTCGAGGTTATGGTGCATCCGGTGATGGATTTATACGAAAATTTCGACAAGGAACGGATGGAAAAGGTCCGCAAAATGGATCTTGAGGTGAACTCTGCTTTCTCCGACATTCGCCGGTATGTCGCAGAATTACAACGTGGCGAGCTAACCAAAGCCGACGCGAAACGCGCACGCGAGTTATCCGAGTTTTCGATCAATCTGGAAAACGCCGGAGATATCGTCGCCAAACGGTTGCTGGTGCTGGCTGAATCCAAAAGTATCAAGAACCTTGAGTTTTCCAAGCAAGGTTGGAAAGAACTCGTGACGCTACATGAGCGTGTTATTTGCAACATAAAATTGGCATTCAACGTACTGATTTCTGATGATCTCGAAGCCGCGCGCACCCTGATTGAAGAGAAAACCGAAATGGCGGAGATGGAGCGCAAAAGCCGCAAGCAACATCTTAAACGCTTGCGCGAAGGGGCCGAAATCAGTTTTGACAGCAGCAATATTCATCTGGAGACACTCCGGAACCTGAAAGAGTTGAACTCCTTGTTCGCATCGGTTGCGTATCCGATTTTGTACAAAAGCGGACAGCTTTTGCAAACGCGGTTGGTCGAAACTTTGGGGCCCGAACACAATCACGACGACGACGACGACGACTAAACGCTCGTTTCTGCGGCAAGTTCCATAAACGCTGCGACAAGTTTTCCGCGGCTACGTTCGCGCAAACAGATCAAGGCCTCGTCCATTTCAATGGCGGGGCCTTCTAACTGGATCAAACGAAAGCGATCATCGTGACCGTATTCCGCGGCGGAAACAAACCCGATGCCTGCACCCGATGCCACGATTTCACGCACGGCTTCGCGCCCTTCTGCCTCGATCACAGGGGATAGGGGAACACCGGCTTTCTTTGCGGCTTCTTCCAGCTTCTGACGTGTTTTGGAACCGCGTTCGCGAAATACCAACGGCAGGTGCACTAGATCGGCGAAGCTTAACGTGCCACGACTATCGCGGGTGAAAGTCTTGGCGGCGAAGGCTACGATCTCGGATGTACCAAGGATTTGCACATTGATTTCAGCGTTTTTCGGTACTTCGCCCAACACTCCAACGTCGGCCTCGTAAGCATAGAGCGCATCTATCACGCCTTTGGTATTGGATGACCGCATCGAGACCTTGATGCGCGGGTACTTGGCACGGAACCGCCCCAAAATCGGGTTAACGTGGTGCGCCGAATCCGCGATGATCCGCAGAACACCCGAGCTAAGGCTGCGTGTTTCCGACAGCAAATCCTGCGCTTGGCGTTCGACTTCGAACATACGGTTGGTGATTTCCAGCAAGGCCTCCCCTGCGGTGGTTAGTTTGACCTGCTTTTTGTGGCGGTTGAAAAGCAACACATCGTATTGTTCTTCAAGTTTGCGGATTTGATCCGAGATCGCAGGTTGCGTTAAAAACAACGCCTCTGCTGCGCGCGAAAACCCGCCATGAATGGCGACATTGTGAAAAGCCCGAAGCTGAACGTAACGCATAATTTCTTTCATAAGTTAAATTGATGGATTGATACAAATTAACGATTTTACAAATGCGTTGTCTAGCCTAAAAGTACCCGTGATTTTAGGTGCAAAGGAACGTGAAATGTCCAACGCTATTATGGCCCCGAAAATGGGCGAACCCTACCTTCTTACCCCCGGCCCTCTGACAACATCTGCCAAGACCAAAGAAGCGATGCTTCGGGATTGGGGAAGCTGGGACGGCGAATTCCGCGCCCTAACTGCGGAAATGCGCGAAGGCTTGCTGGAACTGACTGGCGACACTGAAGGCGTACTGGATTGCGTGCCTATGCAAGGCAGCGGCAGCTTTTCTGTCGAAGCTATGTTGGGGTCTTTCGTGCCGCGTAATGGCAAGGTTTTGGTCCTTAGCAACGGCGCTTATGGTATGCGGATCGCACAAACGCTGGAATATCTGAACCGCGATCACACGGTTATCAACAAGGGTGACTACATGCCCCCGCGTGGCCCCGAAGTTACCGCCGCGATCGAGGCTGATCCGGCTATCACCCACGTTATCATCGTGCATTGCGAGACATCTTCGGGCATCCTTAACCCTGTGAAAGAAATCGCCGACGCAGTGCATGCTGCGGGCCGCAAACTGCTTGTCGATAGCATGAGCGCGTTTGGTGCAGTGCCGCTTGATTTCAACGAAATCCCTTATGTGGCTATGGTTTCATCGGCCAATAAATGCATCGAAGGCGTCCCGGGGTTTGGTTTTATCATTGCCCGTAAAGACGAGCTGGAAGCCGCCAAGGGTCGCAGTCACTCGCTAAGCCTCGATGTACACGCGCAATGGGCGCATATGAATAAAACTGGCCAATGGCGTTTTACACCGCCGACCCATGTTGTCGTCGCGTTTCTTGAAGCCCTTCGCGCACATAAGGCCGAGGGCGGCGTTGCAGGCCGTGGCGCACGTTACACCGAAAACCGCGATGTTGTGGTTGAAGGCCTGCGGGAACTAGGGTTCGAGACCCTGCTCAAAGACCGTTGGGTATCACCAATCATCGTCACGTTCTTTTGCCCCGCGCATGAGAACTTCAACTTTGAAACGTTTTATGAATCAATGAAATCCAAGGGTTTCATCATCTACCCCGGCAAGCTAACCGTAGTGGACAGCTTTCGCATCGGCTGCATCGGCCAGATGGACGCGGGCGTTATGCGCCAAGTCGTGGCCGCCGCCAAAGAAACATTAGCCGAGATGGGTGTGGACACCGCCGCCCCACCTGAAATAGCCCTAATTGAACGCGCCAAGCTCGCCGCCTGATAAACCCAGAGGAACAAACTTATGACAATCCAAGCACCGATCGAGGCCAACGGCCGTACCTACCCCGTACCGAAAACCACAGCGATTGCGATCTGTCTGGACGGGTGCGAGCCCGCATATCTGGACGCAGCCATCAGCGCTGGCCTGATGCCACACCTTAAGCGCATCAAAGAAACGGGCACGGTTCGTTTCGCCAACAGTGTTATCCCGTCGTTCACAAATCCTAACAACCTGTCCATCGCGACGGGCCGCCCACCAGCGGTTCACGGCATTTGTGGGAACTACCTGTACGAACCGGAAACCGGCAAAGAAGTCATGATGAACGACGTACGTTTTCTGCGCGCTCCTACGATCTTCAAGAAATTCTATGATGCGGGTGCCAAAGTTGCCATCGTGACCGCCAAAGATAAATTGCGCGCGCTTCTGGGGGCCGAACTGGAGTTCGACCAAGATCGCGCCATGTGTTTCTCGGCCGAGCGTTCGGATATTGCCAACCTAGCTGAGCAAGGCATCGATAACGCCAGCTCGTGGTTGGGTATGGAAGTTCCCGAAGTGTATTCGGCTGAGTTGTCCGAATTCGTTTTCGCCGCTGGTGTGAAGTTGCTGGCGGAATGGAAACCGGATGTGATGTATTTGACCACGACCGATTACGTTCAGCACAAATATGCGCCGGGCATTAAAGAAGCG
>CALCGO010000463.1 GCA_937901055.1 uncultured Rhodobacterales bacterium | reverse complement strand
GATCACAACCGCAATTTCGCCCTCATAGTCAAAGCTGTCGGCCGGTGTGCCGCGCGGTGCCTCCAGAGTGGCACCATGCCCGACAAGTGTCTCGCTTTCCTTGCCAAACAGGATGATGTGTTCAGGGCTGGGCGGGGCCACGCCATCAACGGGGTAGGGCTTGGGATAGTTCATACCAACACAGATAATCTTGCGCGGGTTTGGAATCGGCGGCTGGAATGTGATCTCGGCGATGGGGATTGTTGCGGACAGGTTCACGGAGCCTTTCAACGCTTCAGATTTTTCAGCATCCAGCAGTTCGCGCAAGGTAGGGTATTGCGCAATGAGGCCGGGGCTTGCCGGAGCAACGGTTTCACCGTTGAACACACCATAGAGCGCTTGGTCTCGATGTAGAAAGGATCCGATGTTCATAGGTTTTTCTTCTCAAATGCGGCTTCGCGTTGGCGTAGAATGGCGGTGAGCGTGTTATTGTACGGGGTGGAGATGGCCAATTCCCGGCCCATGATCGGCACGATCCCGTTGATTGCATCCAGTTCAGAGACGCGTCCTGCCATGTGATCCAGCAACATGGAAGGGCGTGCTTTTGGCATACCTGCGCCGAAGGCCGTGACATAGGCGACTGGATCATCAAATGATAATGGCACTCCTTTGGCCTGCGCAATCGTATAGGCCTCAAGCATCGCACCAATGGCAATCTGCCATTGGTCGGGATGATCCATCAACTCGCCGACCTTGACGTTGAAGGTTGTGCAGGGTGCGCTGAAGGTCACGTTGCACAGAAACTTTTCCCAGATCAACTGGGTAATGTTTTCGAACGCCTTGGCGTTGAAACCTGCCCCCTGCCAGACAGCCTCGACGCGCTTCAATCGATCCGTGACACCGCCACCCATCTCTCCTATGCGGATCAGCTTCATGCTGTTATGATGGGTGTGGCCGGGGCCTTTCATGGAAGCGCCAAAACCGTCAGCAACCCCCAAAAGGACATTGTCTGTGGGCATGTGTTGCGCGATACGTTCGCCCGCGCCAAGTCCGTTCTGGATCGTCAAAACCATCGCATCGAGGCCGATAACCGCAGCGGCTGCGTGCGCAGCCGAACCCACTCCCGAGGCTTTGGTGGCAAGGATACACAGGTCACAGGTCCCTACATCCGCGATTTGGGTGGTTGCGCGCACCGATGTGACTGTCCGATCGCCACTGGGCCCTTCAACGCGCAGACCCTTCGCATTGATTACATCGACATGCGCACCCCATGTGTCGACGGCCCAGACTTCGTGCCCCGCGTCCGCCAGCAAGGCCGCATAGATGGAACCCATGGCACCTGCGCCGATCACTGCGATTTTCATGGAGCTGTCATCCTTGTGGCAGGCAGGCGGATATCGAAACGCGCCCGCAAGTCTTGTTCAATTTCTGCACTTATATGCCGTGGAAAGTGGCGGGCAAGCGTGTCTGTCACAGTCTTGCGCGCTGAGGTGTTGATGTTTGGCGCCCCACTGGCAAGCCATGCCTCGGGAGCCTGCCGGTCGGCATGGCTGGGGTATACAAAATCTGATTTCATGCGCGCATACGTGTCGGCGTGGCCAAGAAAATGGCCCTCAGCGTGGACAATCTGGGCGATCGTTTCCGTCGATAAGGTTGTTTTGCTCACTTCGATGGAACCCGCAGCTTGCAAGATCGCGCCTAGCATATCGTTGTCGATGACGTAAGCCTCCAAAGAGGTGGCCATCAGGCCGGCCTGCGTGCCGGCGGCCTGAGTGATCAGGTTGGCCCCGGCTTGGGCGGCAAGTGTTACCGACAAGGCCTTTTCATACCCCGATTGCGCGTCCGCTAGCTTGCTGTCTGTCGCGCCTGCAATTGTTGAATTGGGCAGATCATAGAAGCGAGCAATTTGGGTGGCCGCTGCGGTCAGGATCGCTTGCTCGCCGCTGCCACCCGCCATGCCGCCTGATCGCAGGTCCGTCACCATTGGGCGCGCGCCATAGATCGCGCGCACGTCTGGGTCGAGGGTCCAGGCAAACAGCATACCAGCCAAAGTTTCTGCATTGGTCTGCGCCAGACAGCCTGCAATGGTGACAGGACTGGACGCACCCATTTGCCCGAAGGTGTTCACCATCACTGGAATTCCTGACTGCACAGCGGCGGCCATGACCTCGCAGGCGTCGGCGTCAAAGCGCAGTGGCGGGACAGCGTGGTTGATATTGAGGGACAGGAACGGCTTTTCGCGGAATGCCTGTTCTGACCCGGCAATCGCATAGCACATTTGCGCGATGTCGCTGACGTGCGCCGGGTGGCTGGCGCTGACCATCACGTGTTTTGACGTTCCCGCCAAAGATGCGAAGGCGGTGTTTACGTCCAGCGCATGGGTGGTCAGCATATCGCCTGCAATCATCGAGCGCGAGAAAAATTGCACGTGTTCAAGCTTGTCCACAAGCCGCGCAGCATCATAGAGATCGGCCAGCGTTGCGGCGCGGTAGGTGCCGTCCGACATGTCCACGATACTGGGTGAGGCCCCGCCAGAGCCCGCATGAACCTTTGCCCCGGTAAGGTCCAGATCCTGACTTTCTGCCCTGCCAAAAAGCTGAAACCCACGGCGAAATCCCTCAAGCGCTTGGGTGACAAGCACACGTGGAAACAGCAACCGACCGTCCGAGGTCAGCCTGCCACCGCGTGCTGTGACGGCATCAACCACAACCTGTGGTGCCTCGCTCATTCCGACCCGATCAAGGATGTCGAGTGAGGCTGCATGAATGCGCGCAAGTCCCTCATCGTCCAGCGGATTGAGGCGACCGGCAATTGGTGCTGCGCGAGGTGCGCCCTGCGTGGCTTGCGGGTCCCCGGATTTACGTCGACCTCCGGTGCGTCTGCGCGGTGCAATGTCAGATGTGTGATCCATGGAACCTGTGTGTTTGTGACCTCTGCACTCTCGCTGTCGCAAGGTTTGTCGACAAACAACTTGTCTGGCGACCATAAATAAAGATAACTACGGTTATAGGACGGGTTACATATGCGACGCACGCCAAGGAAATTGCCACTGACAGCCTTGCGTACCTTCGAGGTTGCAGCGAGGCGGCTCAGCTTCAAGGACGCCGCTGATGAGCTTTGCGTTAGTGCTACAACCGTGAGCAATCAAATTCGCGAGTTGGAGCGAGATTGGCGCTGCAAGCTGTTCATCCGCAAGACGCGGGCCGTTGTACTGACCGACGAGGGGCGATCCTTGAGCCGCGTTTTGACCAAAGCGTTTGATGATATCAGGGCTGAGGTCGAAGCGTTCGGCCAAAGCACTCGCAAGACAGTGACCCTTGCTGTCGGGCCAATTTTCGGCACCCGTTGGCTGGTGCCGCGCCTTGCGCAATTTCGCAGCGATCTGCCCAACATCGAACTGATCTTGCATGAAAGCCCTCGCATCACCGATGCCGTCATGATGGGGACGCATCTGGCGGTAGATTGGGGTGAAGGAAGCTGGTCAGGTCTACAAAACTACCACCTGATGGACATCACTTATGCGCCTGTTCTGAGCAAAGCGTTGATGGCCGAACGGGGCGGTTTGAAAAGCCCTAAAAACTTGGCGCGCTACACGATCATTCACCAACGCGACCGGTCCGAATGGGCGGCATGGCTTACCCTAGCGGGTTGCGCAGGTCTGACGCTGAAAGAGGAAATCACCATTACGGATACAAATATGGTGATGCAGGCCGCGATTGAAGGGCAAGGGGTGTCCTTGGGGATATTTCCCTTTGTTGATCAGGAGTTGAAAGCTGGCAAACTGGTCAAACCCTTTGACATTGAGTTGAAACCGACACGGTCCTTTTATTTGCTTGCTAAACCCAGCAGTGAGCGCACGCCAGAAGTCGCGTCGGTCATACGCTGGCTTCTGGACCAGGCCGGGGCGTCATAAGGAAAGACGGGTCTGCGTGACCGTGGCATCGGCTGCACGTTTTATATGATAGGCTGACGCATCAGGCTCTGCACTGCATAGGTCTACCGGACCGGATGCGTCAAAAACCACTGCGACTCCGTCGTCGATTGCAACCGTGTCAGGCATAGTGCGCCCCGCAACCGCGCGGAGTAGCGCCGGTTGTCTGTCTGTTTCCGTTGAATAGTGCGGGCAGGCGCCGCCCTTTATCAGCCCCAAGCCTTTCAGCGGGCGCATGGGGCCACTGCCGGAGTGAAACAAGAAGCGGTCGAACCAGCAGACGGCGCCTGCACTTACTCCGGCCACGGGAAGCCCGCGCCGCGCCGCATCACACAAGACGCGGTCCCACCCGTTGCTACGCCAGAGGGCAACCATTTTTTCGGTATCGCCGCCGCCCACATAAATCATGTCGAGTGCGTTCAGTTTGTCCGCCCGCACCTGGGAGGCTCTCGTCACGCATCAATAGTGCAATTGGTGGCGCATGTTGCGCG
>CALCGO010000462.1 GCA_937901055.1 uncultured Rhodobacterales bacterium | reverse complement strand
TGTGATGATGGCATTGGGTGACAGTTTTGTTGAAATGACAAGGCCGGAAAAAGTCGCCGCGCTGCACTTAATCGAGACGCAACAGCCCGACGCCTTCGCAACCCTCGTTCGCCTCACTTACATGGGCTATTACAGTCGCCCTGACACCCGCCCACTGTTTGGCGTTGGTGCCCATCCCGTCCATCCCCAAGGTTACTCCGTTCCGCGTGAGGACGAGGCGCTGATGGATGAATTGACCGCACCCGTGCGCGCTCGTGGAAAGGTGTATCGCGATGCAAAATGAACCCGTCGACGTTCTAATCATTGGTGCAGGTGCCTCAGGTGCTGCCATCGCATGGTCGCTGCTGGAAACTCGGATGCGTATTCTGTGCTTGGAACAAGGACCGCACCTAGAAGATAAGGGTTACCCGAGCCGCGATGATGGCTACGAACTCGCGCGGTACGGCAATTTTTCATGCGACCCGAACGTGCGCGGGTTGAAACAGGACTATCCGATCAACGCGGATGACAGCTGCATCACGCCGGTGAATTTCAATGCGGTCGGTGGGTCTACCATCAACTTCCTTGGTCACTGGCCGCGGATGAAGCCGTCAGATTTTCGCACCCGTTCGTTAGATGGCGTTGGTGCGGATTGGCCTGTGGATTACGATACGCTCGCACCCTTCTACAACATGAATGACCGCAACACGGGTGTGTCCGGCCTTGGCGGTAACCCTGCTTATCCGGATTACGCCCCAGAACTGCCTCCAATCCCAATCGGTAAATTGGGTCTAACGCTGGCCAAAGGGTTCAACGCAAAAGGCTATCACTGGTGGCCGTCGGATGTGTCGATCCTCAGTCAGGATCACGATGGGCGGCAGAAATGCGTAAATGCGGGCACCTGTGATCTGGGCTGCGCGGCAGGGGCCAAGGGAGGGACCAATTTCACCTACTGGCCGATGTTGGAAAACGCAGGCGTTGAGTTGCGTTCCGAGTGCCGTGTGCGTGAAATCCTCGTGGATCAAGTGACGGGTTTTGCTACAGGCGTGCTTTATCACGGGGCCGACGGGCAAGTGCACGAACAAAAGGCCGAATTGGTTGTCGTAGCGTGCAACGGGGTCGGCACGCCGCGGCTTTTGTTGAACTCCAAATCCAAAGCATTTCCTGACGGTCTGGCCAATCGCAATGGGATGGTGGGCAAGAACCTGATGTTCCACCCGCTCACCGGTGTTGCTGGCGTGTTTGACGAACCGATGCTGGGACACGAGGGGCCGATGGCCTGTGCGATCTTATCTCAGGAGTTCTATGAAACAGACTCGACGCGCGATTTCGTGCGCGGTTATGGACTTCATTCTGGCCGCTCCACCACTCCGATGACCTATGCATTAGGGGGGTATGGTGTCGACAGCCCGATCCCTTGGGGCGCCGAGCATCGTGAGACCATGGACAACGTCTATCCTTACTTGGCCGGGTTAACCGTGGTGAGTGAGGATCTTCCTGAGGAACACAACTGCGTCACGCTTGACCCTGATTTGACCGACAGCGACGGCATCCCCGCACCAAAAATTACCTACCGTTTGGGCGAGAATACCCGCAAGATGCTGCGCCACGGCGAAGAACGTGCAAAGGAAATTTTGCTCGCAGCGGGCGCGAAGAAGGTGCTGAGCAAAGGCGATGACAACGTATGGTGGCGTGCCGGTTGGCACCAGATGGGCACGTGTCGGATGGGTGATGATCCGGCGACATCCGTGGTGAACGGCTGGGGCCGCAGCCACGATGTCAAGAACCTGTTTATCGTCGATGGCTCGAT
>CALCGO010000461.1 GCA_937901055.1 uncultured Rhodobacterales bacterium | reverse complement strand
AAAGCGTTGCCAACCGTTGGACGCACGCACCAACTTGCCCCCTGCTATCTTTGAAGATTCATCGGCTTCGGCGCCAGGGTTCATGAGCCAATAGGCGTCCTGGCCAGGAAAGCCGACGAAGAATGCATCCACCCACCCGTCGTGGTTGACATCATGCGGGAAGGCAAAAAAATTGTCGGAGTAACCCTGAATGTCAAACGGCGCGGCCGAGTACAGTTCAATCACATCCTGGAAATCTGGGCCAAAATAGATGTGTGGACCAGACACCACATCTTGAATTCCGTCGCGATCGAAATCAGCGAAGCTAGCGCCTTCTGATAAGAACATTTCGCTTAGCTGAGTCTTATCGAAAGAATGCCATTGTTGGCTTTGAACAGGCGTTGCGCCTTCAGTAAATTGCGCCGCAACAAAATTGACTACTCCGATGGCAAATATAACGCTTAGCGCAAAGCTTCTCATCGGTGTATTCATGATTCTATTAGGCTGAAATTATTTTGGGAAAGGGTCAGGAGACTGCAACAAAACTCCTAGGTCAGCCATGGGAATTGGCTTCGACCAATAGTATCCTTGGCCATAGTTACAACCTAATGCTCGTAATATCTCTAATTGCTCTTTATTCTCGATACCTTCTACAACTGAAATGGCATCAATGTCTTCCGCTAAACTAACCATATTAGAGACCACCGCTAATAATTTTGGGTTATCGGCAATTCCCTCCAAATACGATCTGTCAATTTTCAACTCTGTAAGGGGTTGCTCACTTAGAGCACCCAAGGAAGTAAAGCCAGATCCGAAATCATCGACGGCTAAACCCATTCCGGAATCTTTCAGCAATCTTAAATTGTTTAGTCCGTCTTTGGATTCAAGAACCGAAGCGCTTTCCGTAATTTCTGCAGTCACTACCTCAAAGGGTATCTCATGCGAGCGAACGCACTCTATAAGTTCTTCAGCAAAAGATGGGTCTAATAATTCAAATGGGCTAACATTAAAGCTCATGCGAGGCAGCGCCACCTCTAAAGTTTGCATGACCAAGAATTCTTTCATGGCAATATCCCGCAAGAGTGTGCCGAGCTTCCCTATCAGGCCCCAATCCTCTGCGGTGGAGATAAACTTCTCTGGGCTTACGAACCCAAGTTCTGGGGAATTCCAACGCGCCAAAGCTTCTGCTCCGTGAATGCTGCCATCTGCAAGTTTAATTTGTGGCTGCCAAGCAATAGAAAACTCCGAGCTCTTGGCTTGGACAGCACGATTGATTAGAGAAGGGACATCGAGCCGTAGCGAAGGCAAGTTGATGCTGTCGTCGGTAAACAGGAATGCCTTGCCCTTGCCAGACTTCGCCCCCTCTACAATGGACTCGAGTCTCTCAACGACTGCAGAGCGTTCAGAACCCTGGTGCGAGGCAAGGATGCTCTTGTCGACAAAAATAGCCGCTACTAATGGCGCAAACACCGCAAGCTGGTGTTCAGGGGCACTTTGCAGAAACAGTCTAGCTATACGAGACTGTAGTGATTTTAATTTGGCCTTACTGTCAATATTAAGTTCGCCAGAACCGCCTTCACAATCGAAGACCGCCACAGAAAAATCATCTTTATTAAAAATCCATTGGTCACCTGGGAAAACTTCTTGAAGGACAGCCTCGATAGTGGACAACAATGCTGGGCGCATACTGCTAGCAAGAGTTTTTACTTGACCACTAAACGAAAAACGAAAAAGCAAGATGGACGGGAGTGTCCTCCCTGTAGAGCTTACGTTAAACAAATAGTCATACAACTGATTCGCATAATTATCAGAGAGCACTGGCTCGCTACCTGGTGCGGGGATTACGCGGTGTATCGACGCCATCAGGTCGTCGGCATCCCATGGCTTTTCTAGGAGGTCCTTTACCCCGGAACGAAGCGCCGTGAGTAGATTCTGCTTTTGCCCAAATGCTGTGATAACAATAATGGGTATATCTTTAGTCCTAGACTGCGCTTGCAGCACCTTGACTAACTGCATACCCCCCATTTGGGGCATGTTGAGGTCTGTAATAACGACATCATGCAAAACCTCGCTTTGCTGAATAACCTCAAGCGCCTCAAGCCCATTAGTCGCGGTGTCGGCGTCAATACCCTCCAATTCTAAAAAACGCTTGAGGTTTTTTAGAAGGATCTCGTCATCTTCAACAATCAGCGCTTTAATCTTCATTTCTCAGGCCTAGCCGTTATCTAGGTCAACAAGTATAGCCTGACTGGCCTGCCCCCAATGTCCGCCCATCTAACAAGGTGAGAGTCGGCTAGGTTGATGCCCCTTGCGGGGCTGATGGAGCGGAGCGGAGTCGGCCCCGCAAGGGGTGGCTGCAAACTCCTCCGGGGTCAAATACCCCAAAGACATATGCGGCCTGATTTGATTGTACTGCATGCGCCAGTGTTCAAGCATGACGCGTGCCTCTGCGACGGTGATGAAAGTTTCCATTTGTAAAAACTCATCACGCATCTTGTCGTGGAAGCTCTCCA
>CALCGO010000460.1 GCA_937901055.1 uncultured Rhodobacterales bacterium | reverse complement strand
TGCGCTCACACTGGGTGATGAACCACTTGCGGGTGGAGTGGAACACATGGCAGTTCTGAGCCCGTTCCGGACATGTCCAGCCTTTATGCTTTGGGTCAGTCCAACTTCGGGACTCTGAAACGGTTGTCTACTCTCAACCTGCGACCCAATATCAATGATATCAAATGGGTAATTCGCAAATGGCGCGGGTCCGCAACAAGGAAATCCGAATGCTCCCGGGGCTTGTTCGGAGCTATCTGCTTCAGCAAGCCTTCGCGGCATAGCTTCCTATCCGGGCATCGCCTGGGACTTAGGCAGGGCCGGATCCATAACGTCCCAAGGCTGTGCACTTTTGACAAAGATGTCGCGACTTGGGGTGTACCAACTCGGATCGTCCAGACTGCCGGCATAGATCACGATCGCACCCTCGCCAGCGCCATTGATCAGAAACAAGGGCGAGCCGCATGTTGCACAGAACCCTCGGCGCATGGCATGTCCGCGATCAGCGGGGCGGTCGAACCAGCTTGGCTCGCCCGTTTCAATCGTAAAGTCGGATTGTTTGACCAGAACCGCCGGGAAATAAGCGCCCCCGGTTGCTTGCTGGCAATGTCGGCAATGGCAGTTGCCCATGTATCGCGCAGGACCTGTTGAGCGGTAGCGGATGGCACCGCAGGCACAGCCGCCTGAAAAACTATCTGTCATCATTCCTCCTTGCTGCACGGATCATTTGTTTGTCGCATCAGAGCGAAGCGGACACTGTGATTGTGACCAACGACCCTATCGACGAATAGAGAACGGCGCGTGCGATGGCGTCAACCCGCACGCCATAGTTCAGCGCCAGCATGAAGCACATTGCTCCGCAGGGTGCGGCGGCCACCATCATGGCGGGGTTGCGCACCTCGGGCGTCAATTGTAGCACCCCGGAAAAGATAGCCCAAGCAAGTAACGGGTGAACCACCAGCTTCACAGCGGTAATGGCCACCGGCAGCATGGGACGCGCACCACCGGCCTTTTGGCTCAGAATGACGCCAAGCGCGAATAACAACACAGGCGAGGCGGTTGCGCCCAAGAAGTCCGCGAAGACATCAAAGCCTGTGGGCACCGAGACGCCCAACAGTCCGACCACCAGGCCAAGCACCATGGCAACCAGCGGCGGATTTCGTGCGATCTTTCCCAGCGTGTGCCCAACAGAGGTACCTTTGGTGGACAGGACGTCCATCAGGATCAAAGAACCGCTGAAAATCAGGATACCGTCCATTGAAATGATCGCGACAATCGGCGTCGCGGCGGTCTCTCCAAACAGGGTGACCGCAATCGGCAGAACGAAGAGGATATGGTTGGTCAGGGCGATGGCCAACCCCAGAAGCGCGGCCTCCATAACGTCGGTCTTGAAGACCCGCCGCGCGATCAGAAACCCGACCGCATACATCACCACTTCGGTGACGAAATACCCGCCCAGCATGGCAAAGTTGAACTCTGCCAGCGGGGCATTGGCCAGCAATTGAAACCCCAATGCAGGCATCGCTACAAACATCACAAATTTGTTCAGCGCCATGGCCATGTTGAAATCGAAAGTGCGGCGCAGGCCAAACACGTAGCCAAGCGCGCCAATCCCAAACACCGGCAGCACGCCGTTCAGCAATTGGTCGAGCATGGCGTCTCTTTCTGCTTGTCTGGTGGAGGACCGGCATGTCTGGAACCGTGCAGGCTGTCGGCTGTCACCATGTTTCGGCGAAGGGGCGGATATCCAGCTCGTGGGTCCAGCCGTCGCGCGTTTGGTGGTGCAGGGTCCAATAGGCTTCGGCAATGCTGTCTGGGTTCATTAGCGTGTCCGGAGGCAGGGTATCGGGATCTTTGCCCGCTTGCCGGACCCGGTCGCGGACAAATTCCGTGTCGACGCCAGCATCAATGACAAGATGCGCGACATGGATGTTTTTGGGGCCCAACTCGCGCGCCATGGATTGGGCAAGTCCCCGCAGCGCGAATTTGCCTGAGGCGAACGCGGCATATCCCGCACTGCCGCGCACGGAGGCCGTTGCCCCGGTG
>CALCGO010000459.1 GCA_937901055.1 uncultured Rhodobacterales bacterium | reverse complement strand
GGCGCTAACGTGATCACCCCCAAAGATTTGGAAGCGTTGCTTGGCAAAGAGGTTAGCGTTTCCCGCTGGTTTCTTATGGATCAAGAGCGCATCGGATTATTCGCCGATGTGACCGAAGATCAGCAGTTCATTCATGTCGATCCCGACCGCGCCAAAGACACCCCTTTTGGTGACACCATTGCCCACGGATTTTTGATGCTGTCGATGCTAAGCGCAATGGCCGAGGATGCAGTGCCACTGGTCAATGGATTGGTCCACAGCGTTAACTATGGTTTCAACCGGATTCGATTTATCGCGCCGGTTAACAGCGGCAAGCGGATCCGTGGGCGGTTTTTGCTTACCGCGATCAATGTGAGTGCCGGAGAGATTACGCAGACCATGGAAGTAACGATCGAAATCGAGGATAGCGAAAAGCCGGCATTGGTCGCGGAATGGATAACGCGGCACTATTTTTCTTAAGGATTGTGAATCAGTTGGCCGAAAACCCGAAGATTCCGCATTTACTTCAAAAAAACGTGAAAAAGACCCCTTGTATGCGGTTGTAGCCTGCAAAAACGCCTCCTATATACCCTTCAAACGATCCCCGCTTTTGGGGGTTACCTTATGGGAAGAAGTCGAGGGCCATAATGGACTCGAACTTCACACTCGCCGCTAGAAAGGAAGACACATGTCTAAAGTTATCGGTATTGACCTTGGAACTACAAACTCCTGCGTGGCCATCATGGATGGTGCTCAGGCAAAAGTTATTGAAAACTCCGAGGGCGCGCGTACTACGCCATCGATCGTTGGTTTCACAGATGATGAGCGTCTGGTTGGTCAGGCTGCGAAACGTCAGGCTGTTACAAACCCTGAGAACACACTTTCCGCCATTAAGCGCCTCGTTGGTCGCCGGATTAATGATCCAATGGTAACGAAAGATATGGACATGGTTCCATACAAGATCGTTGACAGTGGCGAAGGCGACGCATGGGTTGAAGCAATGGGTGAGAAATACTCCCCGTCGCAGGTATCCGCATTCATCTTGGGCAAAATGAAAGAAACTGCCGAGGATTATCTTGGTCAAGGTGTAACGCAAGCCGTTATCACTGTTCCAGCTTACTTCAACGACGCACAGCGTCAGGCGACAAAAGACGCGGGCAAAATTGCCGGCCTCGAAGTGCTGCGTATTATCAACGAGCCAACAGCGGCGGCGCTGGCGTATGGCCTTGATAAAGAAGGCGGCAAAACGATTGCTGTTTATGACCTTGGTGGCGGTACATTTGATGTATCCATCTTGGAAATCGACGACGGTCTATTTGAGGTGAAATCCACAAACGGTGATACATTCCTTGGTGGTGAAGACTTCGACATGCGCATCGTTGAGTATCTTGCCAAAGAATTCAAAAAAGAAAATGGCGTTGATCTGAAGAACGACAAGATGGCACTTCAGCGTCTTAAAGAAGGTGCCGAGAAAGCCAAGATTGAGCTTTCCTCCGCATCCCAGACTGAAATCAACATGCCGTTCATCACGATGGACCCAAAAACGAGCCAGCCTTTGCACTTGGTTTTGAAACTGACTCGCGCAAAATTGGAATCGCTGGTTGGCGACTTGATCAAAGCGTCTATGAAACCTTGTGCTGCTGCATTGAAAGATGCTGGCCTAACCAAAGGCGACATCGACGAGGTTGTTCTGGTTGGTGGTATGACGCGTATGCCAAAGGTAATCGAAGAAGTGACTGCATTCTTCGGTAAAGAGCCTCACAAGGGTGTTAACCCAGACGAAGTGGTTGCCATGGGCGCTGCAATTCAGGCTGGTATCCTTCAGGGTGACGTTAAAGACGTTGTTCTTCTGGACGTGACGCCTCTGTCGCTTGGTATTGAAACTTTGGGTGGTGTGTTTACACGCCTGATCGACCGAAACACTACGATCCCGACTAAAAAGGGTCAGGTGTTCTCGACTGCCGAAGATAACCAAAACGCTGTGACAATCCGTGTGTTCCAGGGTGAGCGCGAGATGGCTGCCGACAACAAGATGCTCGGCCAGTTTAATCTTGAAGCGATCCCGCCAGCACCACGTGGTGTTCCACAGATCGAAGTTGCATTTGACATCGATGCCAACGGTATCGTGTCCGTGTCCGCTAAAGACAAAGGCACGGGCAAAGAGCAGAAGATCACCATCCAGGCATCCGGTGGCCTTTCTGACGAGGATATCGAAGCAATGGTGCGTGAAGCCGAAGACAATGCCGAGGCTGATAAAGAGAAGAAGGAAATGGTCGAGGCGCGTAACTCCGCTGAAAGCCTGATTCACAGCACCGAGAAATCGGTCGAAGAGCACGGCGAGAAGGTTGATCCGACAACAGTCGAAGTTATCGAAATGGCGATCAAGAACCTGAAAGAAGCGCTGGAAGGCGACGATGCAGAAGCCATCAAAACCCGCAGTCAGGACGTGACTGAGGCGGCGATGAAACTGGGCGAAGCCATCTACAAGGAACAGCAGGAAGCTGCTGAAGCCGAAGCTGGCGCTGCTGAGGGTGGTGTTGATGACGGCGATGTTGTTGACGCAGACTTCGAAGACCTCGACGAAGAAGACAAAGCCTAATCAGGCTTGCAACAAAATCTGGCCCGCCCCTGATTGGGCGGGCCGTTTTGTTTGGATAAGGAAGTTTCCGCATGGCGAAACGTGATTATTATGACGTGCTCGGGGCCGATAATGGGTCCGATGCCGCCGCGCTGAAAAAAGCATATCGCCGCAAGGTGAAGGAATTGCACCCTGACCAAAATCAGGACAATCCTAACGCTGAAGAGCAGTTCAAAGAGGTTAACGAAGCCTACGACATCCTGAAAGACCCTGAAAAGAAGGCAGCGTACGACCGTTATGGTCATGCCGCGTTCGAAGGTGGCACAGGTGCCAGCGCGGGTGGCGGTTTCCGCCCGGGACAAGGCGATTTCGGGAGCGCATTTTCAGATGTGTTCGACGATTTGTTTGGCGGGTTCACAGGTGGCGGCGGGCGTCGTGGCGGGCAACGTGCCACGCGCGGCTCGGACTTACGCTATAACTTGGGCGTGACCCTTGAAGAAGCTTACATTGGCAAACAAGCGACGATTTCTGTGCCAAGTTCAGTGGGTTGCGACACCTGTAGCGGAACGGGCGCCGAAGGTGGTGCAGAGCCGACAACTTGCCCGACCTGTTCGGGCATGGGCAAAGTTCGTGCACAACAGGGCTTCTTTACTGTCGAACGTGGTTGTCCGACTTGTTCGGGCCGTGGTCAAATTATCAAAAACCCGTGTGGCACTTGTGCGGGCGCTGGGCGCGTTCAACAGAACCGCTCGCTGAATGTAAGTATTCCGGCGGGCGTTGAAACGGGCACTCGCATTCGCCTAGCTGCCGAAGGCGAAGCAGGTTTGCGTGGTGGACCTACCGGTGATTTGTACATTTTCATCGAAGTGCAGCCGCATGCGATTTTCGAGCGCGAGAACCAGAACTTGTTCTGCCAAATACCGATTTCCATGGCGACTGCCGCGATTGGTGGTGAACTTGAAGCGCCGACATTGGATGGTGGACGTTCTCGCGTGAAAGTTCCTGCAGGTGTGCAATCCGGCAAACAACTTCGGCTTCGTGGCAAAGGCATGCCATCGTTGCGTGGTGGTGGGGCTGGCGATTTGTATATTGAATTGGCGGTTGAAACGCCGGTTAACCTGACTTCACGGCAAAAAGAATTGCTTAAGGAATTCGAAGAACTGAGTAGCGAGAACAACCCAGCGTCTAGCGACTTCTTCAGCAAAGTTAAGAGCTTTTGGGAAGACGTAAAGGGTTAACGATTACGTAACCTGTCTTAACGCAAAATTAATTGGGACGACCTGAATAGGCCGTCCCTTTTTCGTATCAGGCGTGGATTGCACCGTCGCCACATGCCAAAGCCGCTTCGCGGACAGCCTCGGAATAGGTTGGGTGGGCGTGGCAAGTGCGGGCAATGTCTTCGGCGGAGGCGCCGAATTCCATGGCTACGCAGATCTCGTGGATAAGTTCACCGGCGGCGGGGCCCATCAGATGACATCCCAAAATACGGTCTGTTGAAGCATCAGCCAGAATTTTTACAAACCCTTCGCCCGCGAAATTCGCCTTCGCGCGACCGTTACCCATGAAGTTGAACTTGCCAACTTTATAGGCACGCCCTTCTTCTTTCAGCTGCTCTTCGGTTTTCCCAACGGAGGCCACTTCTGGTGTGGTGTAGATCACACCCGGAATGACGTCGTAGTTCACATGACCCGCTTGACCCGCGATGGTTTCAGCAACTGCCATGCCTTCGTCTTCGGCTTTGTGCGCCAGCATCGGGCCAGTGATCACGTCACCAAGCGCGTAGATACCTTCAACGTTTGTTTGCCAATGAGCGTTGGTTTGTACCTGTCCGCGATCGGTCATTTCCACACCAATTTCAGCCAAACCTAAACCGTCTGTGTAAGGCTTGCGGCCTGTTGCAACCAGAACTACGTCGGCGTCGATGGTCGCTTCGGTATCGTTTTTGCGCAGTAGATAGGTGATTTTCGCTTTGGTTTTAGTGGCCGTCACCTTTTGAACGGCGGCGCCCATTACGAACTTCAATCCTTGTTTCTTCAAACTACGTTGGAAGGTTTTGCAGATCTCGCCGTCCATACCCGGTGTGACTTGGTCAAGGAATTCCACCACGGTAACTTCTGACCCTAGGCGCGCGTATACGGAACCGAGCTCCAACCCGATCACGCCAGCGCCAATAACGACAAGCTTCTTCGGGACTTTCGGCAGGCTTAATGCGCCGGTGGATGTTACAACAACCCGTTCGTCAACGGTTACGCCCGGAAGGGCGGATGGCTCGGAACCCGTTGCGATTACTATGTTTTTGGCGGTGTGAACGTCGTCACCGACAGTGACCTCGCCTTTACCGGATATCTTGCCCCAGCCTTGAATGTAGTCAACTTTGTTCTTCTTGAACAGGAACTCGATGCCGGCCGTATTACCGTCAATTACGCCCTGTTTGTAGTCCATCATCTTGCCCATATCGACAGAAGGAGACTTGCCCATCAGGCCCATTTTAGTGAAATTTGTTTGTGCTTCGTGCAAGGAATGCGAAGCGTGCAGTAGTGCCTTGGACGGGATACAGCCAACGTTTAGGCATGTTCCGCCAAGCGCGCCGCGGCCTTCAACACAGGCAGTTTTTAAGCCTAGCTGGGCGCAGCGGATTGCACAGACGTAGCCGCCGGGGCCTCCGCCAATGATGATGACGTCGTAGTTGGACATGGGTGTCTCCTTTGGCAAAAAAGACCGGATTTTCGTGTACACAACACGTACACAATGCGTACACAACACGTATGCACAATTTCGCTAAATCCGGCTTATTCCTTTACGTATGGTTAATCTAAAACCGCTTCGCGCCCGTCTTGCATGGTCAGCGTTACAGTCAGTTTCGTGTCGGGTGAATCATGTATCTCTATTGGCATGTTGCCGCCACCGAGAGTTTTTAGCAATTTATTAACTTCACTAGCGTATCTTGTATCGAGATTGATGGACTTAATGCGAGCCCCAAAATCCGTCATTCCAGACGCTGGATGGGCCGCGATGTTAGCGGGCCATTCCATTATCATCGGAGCAGCGCCGTCTAGCGGAATTGCGCCGTCTGCACGAACGGCGAAACGCCAAGTCAGATCACCGCGCGTTTGAGTGCGCGGTGTTCCAATATCAATTCCGAGAGACTTGGCAGCTGCCAAATCTGCATCCAGATCGTCAGAGTTGAGGACCCATGAGTGCGGTTTGGCGCGCTTGGAAAGACTGGCTTGAACGCGCGAGTCGTCCAGCCCGAACCAGCGATTATGCTTGGGTTTCGGGGCGGAGGGATTGATCGCGATGACTTCGAAAAAGATATCGATCCCTAGCGACATTAGCAGGTTGTGGGTGCCCATCAATGGATGCTCGCCCCCATTGGGGATTTTCAATCCAGTACGGTCGGCCACATAGGCGGCCCCCTGTTCGAGGGACGCGCAACCGATGGCTATGTGGTCGAAACGCAGCATGGGTGATGTACCTTGCGGTTTACAAATCCATCAACAAACGACGTGGATCTTCGAGCGCTTCTTTGACGCGCACGAGGAATGTCACGGCACCTTTGCCATCCACAACACGGTGGTCGTAGGACAGCGCCAGATACATCATCGGGCGGATGACGATTTCGCCGTTAACCACAACAGGACGATCCTGAATTTTGTGCATGCCGAGGATACCGGATTGCGGTGGATTTAGAATTGGCGAGGACATTAACGATCCGTAAACGCCGCCGTTCGAGATTGTGAACGTACCACCCTGCATTTCTGCCATAGACAGTTTGCCGTCACGGGCACGTGCGCCAAGCTCGCCGATTTTCTGTTCGATCGCTGCGAAAGACATCTGGTCTGCATCGCGCACAACCGGAACAACTAGGCCGGTTGGTGTACCAGCAGCAACGCCCATGTGAACGAAGTTTTTATAGACAACGTCGGTGCCGTCGATTTCGGCGTTCACTTCAGGAACTTCCTTCAACGCATGGCAGCAAGCCTTGGTGAAAAAGGACATGAAGCCCAATTTCACGCCGTGTTTCTTAAGGAACAGGTCTTTGTATTCATTCCGAAGGGCCATGATCGCCGACATATCCACCTCGTTATAGGTGGTGAGCATAGCGGCAGTGTTCTGCGATTCTTTTAAGCGACGCGCGATAGTTTGGCGAAGGCGGGTCATCTTCACGCGTTCTTCGCGGGCGCTGTCATCCGCTGTAACCGGAGCACGCGGCGCAGCCGGTGCTGCAGGTGCCGGAGCAACCGCATTTTGCACATCTTCTTTCATGACACGGCCATCACGGCCAGTGCCTGTAACCTGATCAGATGTCAGCCCTTTTTCAGCCATCAGTTTTTTGGCCGACGGGGCATCTTCAACGTCTTTTGCCGTCGTCGCTGCTGGCGCAGGTGCAGGGGCCGTTTCCGCTGCCTTTGCTGGCGCGGCTGCTGCAGCAGCGCCTTCTTCGATGTTGGCGAGCAGGGCATCGACGCCGACAGTGTCGCCCTCATTCGCTACGATCTCGGACATGACACCGGCAACAGGCGAGGGGACCTCGACCGTTACTTTGTCTGTTTCAAGTTCGCACAACATTTCATCAACGGCCACAGCATCGCCGGGCTTCTTGAACCATGTTGCCACGGTGGCTTCGGTGACGCTTTCACCTAGAGTTGGAACACGAATTTCCGTCATTGGTTCAATTCCTTTACAGTGTCAGCGCGTCGTTAACGAGCGCCGCTTGTTGTGCTTTATGTGTTGATCCGAGACCCGTGGCAGCCGACGCCGAAGCGGCGCGACCAGCATAGATCGGGCGTTTAGATTTGGCGTCGATACGGCCAAGGACCCATTCGATATTTGGCTCGACGAATGTCCAGGCGCCTTGGTTCTTAGGCTCTTCCTGACACCAGACGACATCAGCGTTTTTGAAGCGCTGCATCTCTTTAGTCAAAGACATGGCCGGGAACGGATAGAACTGTTCCAGTCGCATCAGATAGACATCATCAATGCCACGCGCGTCCCGTTCAGCCAATAGGTCGTAGTAAACCTTGCCCGAACACATCACGACGCGTTTGATTTTGGCGTCAGATTTTAGAACCGTATCTGACTGGCCGGATTGTGCACTATCCCACAATACACGGTGGAAGCTGGAACCGGTTTGCATTTCCTTCAGGGTCGATACCGCACCTTTGTGGCGCAACAAGGACTTCGGCGTCATGAGGATCAGCGGTTTTCTGAACGTCCGATGCATCTGGCGGCGAAGAATATGGAAGTAGTTCGCAGGTGTAGTGCAATTGGCAACGATCCAGTTGTCTTCGGCGGATAGCTGCAAGAACCTTTCAAGGCGGGCAGAGGAATGCTCTGGCCCTTGGCCTTCATAGCCATGCGGTAGAAGCATGACCAAGCCGGACATACGCAACCATTTACGTTCGCCGGAACTTATGAACTGGTCGATCATGATTTGCGCGCCGTTGGCGAAGTCTCCGAACTGGGCTTCCCATAAAGTTAGCGCGTTTGGTTCTGCCAGCGTGTAGCCGTATTCGTAACCCAGTACCGCATATTCAGAGAGCATGGAGTCGATTACTTCGTACTCGGCTTGACCCTCTTTGATGTGGTTCAGCGGCAGGTAGCGTTCTTCGCTTTCCTGATCGATGATACCGGAATGGCGGTGACTGAATGTACCACGTGTACAATCCTGACCGGATAGCCGCACCGGATAACCTTCGAGCATCAGCGTTCCGAAGGCTAAAGCCTCCGCTGTTGCCCAGTCGATACCTTCGCCCGATTTCAAGGCTTCTTTCTTGGTGTTCAACATCCGTACAACAGTTTTATGCGGGTTGTACCCCTCCGGAAGGCGGGTCAACGCGTCGCCGACTTCTTTTAGGCGACCTTTTGTGACAGGCGTTTTGCCGCGCTCGTACTGTTCTTGTTTGCGGTCCAGATGCGACCAGCGCCCGTCAAGCCAATCGGCTTTATTGGGATTGTAGTTTTTACCGGCGTCGAATTCCTCGTTCAGGTGAGCCTGAAACGCGGTTTTCACGTCTTCGATTTCGCCTTCGGGGATCAAACCGTCGGCGATAAGGCGGTCTGTGTACAATTGTAGAGTTGTCTTCTGCTTCTTGATCGCACGATACATTTGCGGCTGCGTGAACATGGGCTCGTCGCCCTCGTTATGGCCGAAACGACGGTAGCAGAAAATGTCCAGGACCACGTCTTTGTGGAACTTCTGGCGGAATTCTGTGGCAACCTTGGCTGCGTGAACCACGGCTTCGGGATCGTCACCGTTAACATGGAAGATCGGCGCCTCAACCATCATCGCGATATCAGTAGGATAAGGGCTGGAACGCGAGTTGTGCGGCGATGTGGTGAAACCAATCTGGTTGTTCACCACGATATGGATTGTACCGCCGGTTTTATGACCCTTTAGACCCGACAGGCCGAACCCTTCTGCGATAATGCCTTGGCCTGCAAACGCAGCGTCACCGTGCAGAAGTAACGGTAGCACCATGGAGCGATCTTCGTCGCCAAGCTGTTGTTGTTTGGCGCGAACTTTGCCTAGTACAACAGGGTTAACCGCCTCAAGATGGCTTGGATTTGCCGTTAATGACAGGTGGACGTTGTTGCCGTCAAATTCGCGATCCGCAGATGCGCCTAGGTGGTATTTAACATCACCGGAGCCTTCAACGGAGTCCGGCTTATAGCTGCCACCCTGAAATTCGTGGAAGATCGCGCGGTAAGGTTTGCCCATGAAGTTGGCCAAAACCGAGAGGCGGCCACGGTGGGGCATACCTACTACGATTTCTTTAACGCCAAGCTGGCCACCACGTTTAACGATTTGTTCCAACGCAGGAATCAAGGCTTCCCCGCCGTCCAGACCGAACCGCTTGGTGCCCATGTATTTGACGTGGAGATATTTCTCGAAGCCTTCGGCCTCGACCAGTTTGTTTAAGATGGCTTTACGGCCCATCTTGGTGAAAGCAATTTCTTTTCCGTAACCCTCGATCCGCTCTTTCAGCCAACCAGCTTCTTCGGCGTTGGAGATATGCATGTATTGCAGCGCAAATGTACCGCAGTAGGTACGTTTCACAATGGCTACAATCTCGCGCATCGAGCCGTGTTCAAGGCCAAGCACGTTGTCGAGGAAAATCGGGCGATCCATGTCAGCTTCAGTGAAACCGTAACTGGCTGGATCCAACTCGGGATGGGCAGGTGGAGGGGTTAGACGTAGTGGATCAAGGTCCGCTGCCAGATGTCCGCGAATACGGTAGGCGCGGATCAGCATCAACGCGCGAATGGAATCGAGAACGGCTTGTTTGACCTGTTCTTCGGAAACTGCGGCGCCTGTTTCGGCGGCCTTGGCTTTGATCTTCTTGCCAACTACTTCCGGTTCGGCCCATTGGCCATCCAGCGCGGCGGTTAGGTCGTCGTGTGGCACTGGGGGCCAGTCGGTACGGCCCCAGCTTGGGCCTGCGGCCTCGGCGCGGGCGACGCTGGGTTCTTCGGCGAGGGCGCGGAAGAACTGTTGCCAACTTTCGTCTACCGAGTTGGGGTCGTTGGCGAACCGCGCTTGCAGTTGCTCGACATACTCGGCGTTGTGCCCTTGCAAGAAGGACTCGTTGTGGAATTGGTCGTTGGAGGATTGCTCTGTCATTGGCCTAGACGGAAAATCCGCTCCCTATATGTGACGGCCCTTATTGGACCTTTGAAAAAACCCGGCCACCCTTCTGAGTGGCCGGGCGGTGTTTATTAGCCGATAGCTTTCAATACAGCTTCGCCTAGACTTGCCGGACTGTCGGCGACTACGAAACCAGCAGATTTCATAGCTTCAATTTTGTCTTCGGCGCCGCCTTGGCCGCCAGCAACAATCGCGCCAGCGTGGCCCATGCGACGACCGGGAGGGGCCGTTAGACCAGCAATGAAACCAGCGATCGGCTTGGTGCGACCACGTTTGGCTTCATCCTTGAAGAACTGCGCTGCTGCTTCTTCAGCGGAGCCACCGATTTCACCGATCATGATGATCGATTGCGTTTCGTCGTCCGCCAGAAGCAGTTCGAGCGCATCGATGTGTTCCATGCCTTTGATCGGGTCGCCGCCGATGCCGATGCAGGTCGATTGACCCAAGCCAGCGTCAGTTGTCTGCTTCACAGCTTCATACGTCAGCGTACCGGAGCGCGAAACAACGCCCACGGAACCACGTTTGTGGATGTGACCCGGCATAATGCCGATTTTGCATGCGTCAGGCGTGATAACACCCGGGCAGTTAGGGCCGATCAATGTGGATTTAGAACCCTCAAGGGCACGTTTCACACGCATCATGTCCAGCACGGGAATGCCTTCGGTGATACAAACGATCAGTTCCAGTTCCGCGTCGATTGCCTCAAGAATGGCATCCGCTGCGAAGGGAGGTGGAACGTAGATCGCGGTAGCGTTTGCACCAGTTGTGTGGCGCGCTTCGTGCACAGTGTTGAAGATCGGCAAGCCGATGTGGGATTGACCACCTTTACCGGGTGTCACACCACCAACCATCTGCGTGCCATAAGCAATCGCCTGTTCGGAGTGGAAAGTACCTTGCGAGCCGGTAAGACCCTGACAGATAACCTTGGTGTTTTCATTTACTAGAACAGCCATGGATCAAGCCCCCTTCACTGCAGCAACAATTTTCTTGGCAGCATCGCCCAGATCGTCCGCAGCAATAACCCCGAGGCCACTGTTGTTGATAATCTCTTTACCTTTTTCGACGTTTGTACCCTCTAGGCGCACAACCAGCGGCACTTTCAGGCCAACTTCGGCTACCGCAGCAACCACGCCTTCCGCGATAACATCGCAGCGCATGATGCCGCCGAAGATGTTTACGAGAATGCCTTTAACGTTTGGATCGGATGTAATGATCTTGAACGCCTCGGTAACTTTTTCCTTGGTAGC
>CALCGO010000458.1 GCA_937901055.1 uncultured Rhodobacterales bacterium | reverse complement strand
CGATCAACGGGCTTGCGATTGGTGGCGGGTTCGAGATGGCGATGGGTTGTGATCTGCTGATCGCAGCAGACCATGTGGAATTCGGGCTGCCCGAAATGCCCTTGGGAATTGTGCCGGACGCGGGCGCATTGCAACGCCTTCCACGCCGCATTCCCCATAACATCGCGATGGAGATGTTTCTGCTGGGCCGCCGGATGTCCGCCACCGAGGCCGCGCATTACGGGTTGGTCAACAAGGTTGTTCCCAAGGAACAATTGATGGATGCCGCGCGCGAATGGGCGGCGTCAATCGCGTGGTCCGCACCGCTGGCGATGCAAGCCGTCAAGGAAGTGCAGCGCGAGATTGAATGTGTGCCGCTCGAAAAGGCGTTTCACAAAATGCGCACGGATCCCATGCCGACCTACCGCAAGATGCTTAAATCTGAAGATGCTAAAGAAGGCGTTGCCGCTTTTGTCGAGAAACGTGAACCCAATTTCAAAGGTGAATGATGTATCCTGATCCTCAATCCGTGACCCGCGTGACAAGCATTGGCGCCGGCCCCATTGGCGCTGGGTGGACCGCGCATTTTCTCGCACGTGGGTATGACGTTACTGCTTATTTGCATGATGTGGCTGAGGCGGATGCCTTTATGTCGATCCTTAACACGGCCTGGATCAGCTTGACTGATCTGGGGCTGGCGGACGGTGCTTCACGAGACCGGTTGCGCATTGAAACGGATCTGAAAGATGCGCTGGAAGGGGCTGAATTTGTGCAGGAAAGTGGGCCAGAGCGGTTGGGTGTCAAACAAGCGCTTTACGCAAAGATGGGGGTGATCCTGCCGCCTTCAGTTGTCATTGGCTCTTCCACCTCTGGGCTGATGATGAGCGACATTCAGGCCGATTGCCCGACGCCAGAACGCACGGTCATAGGCCATCCGTTTAACCCGCCGTATCTGTTGCCATTGGTCGAGATTGTTGGCGGTAAAAAGACGGCACCCGAAGCGGTGAATTGGGCCGGGGACTTTTACAAGATCGCGGGCAAAGCACCATTGATGATGAAAAAGGAAATCCCCGGTTTTGTCGCGACACGTCTGCAAGAAGCCCTGTGGCGCGAGGCCTTGCATATGGTCGCTAATGGCGAGGCGACGCCCGAGGACATTGATTTCGCGCTGATGAACGGGCCAGCCCCGCGCATGGTGTCCCAAGGGCAATGTATGGCATTTCATGTGGCCTGCGGAGCGGGCGGCATGGCGGCCAATCTGGATCAGTTCGGACCCGCGCTGAAACTGCCTTGGACCCGTCTGGAAGCGCCCGAGCTGACCAAAGAATTGCGCGACCTGATGGTGGATGGCTGCAACGCTGTTGCAGGAGATAGGCACTTTAAAGACATGGCCGCACAGCGCGACCGCGAAATAGTAGGCGTGCTGAATGCCCTGCGTCAGACGCGCACCACCTGAGTTTTGTCTGACTTGCCATTGAGCGTGTTGAGGAAATCTGAAAGCGAGCCGGGCCAGCTTGGTGCAGGTTCGTTTTCTGGCCAAGCCTCACGGTAGTCGGACGGGCGGCGGTCAAAGAATTTACCGAAGGAATAGGCAAAATGTGATAGGGTGTTAAAACCTGAAGCCGTTGCGATCTGGCGGATGCTCAGCTGAGTTGAGATCAGCAAAAGCCGCGCATTTTGCAGCCTCCTGAGCAATCCGAATTGCACAACCGTACACCCTACATGTTTTTTGAACTGCCGCTCCAACTGGCGCTGCGACACATCAAGCAGGTTCGCGATTTCTGGCACGGTCAGCGGTTCTTCGATGTTGTTCTCGATCAATGTCATCGCTTCGCGCACCAGCGGCAACATTGTTTCTGTGCTGCGCCCCATTGTACTGCGTTGCGGCGTTGTGGCATTGCGGATCGGGTGGTGTAACATCTGGTCGGCAATCTCTCCGGAAAAACTGCTGCCCTGAAGTTCCTCAATCAAGCGCAACATCAGATCCACACCGGCCAATCCACCCGCGCAGGTCATAACTTTGCTATCAAGCGTAAACAACCCCTCGCGCACATCGACACGGTCGAATGTCTCGCGGAACCCGTTCAGCCATGACCAATGGATCGTCGCAGGCTTGCCGTCCAGCAAACCGGCACGGGCAACGATGTAGCAACCCAACTCGACCCCGCAGATGCGGGTGCCAGCACGGTTACGTTTCCGTAGCCAAGTAATGAGGTGTTTGTTTGCATAGTGTTCCGTCCCCCAACTGCCCAGAACAAAGGCGAATTCGGCGGGCCGCAAGGTGTCATCCGCGACCTCTACGGTGGTTGTCATCCCGTTGCTGGCGGTGATTTTTTTGCCATCAAAGGAGGCGATTTCCCACGAGAATATTGGCGCAGGCGCGAGGTAATTTGCAATTCTCATCGCCTCGATCATGGTGATCAGGGTTGTGATATTAAACCTTGGCACAATGATAAAAACTGCGTGAACCTGCGCTGGTGTCATTTTGGGAGAGATATCAATTTCCATGGTCATTAGCCTTCTGGTTTTGGTGCGATTTTTCGCCATTATAAGCAAAAATATGGCGAATAGTCGACACAATTCTTATCTCTCTGAGCGCCAAATTAAAGAAAAGGGGAGCCTGTCTGAATGAATTACGACGTCGTCCTGACCTGTGCGGTCACCGGGGCCGGGGATACCACCGGTAAAAGTCCGCATGTACCTGTAAAGCCAAAGGAGGTCGCAGATGCAGCGATTGAAGCGGCAAAAGCGGGTGCCTCCATCGCGCATATCCATGCGCGTGATCCTGAAACAGGGCAGGGATCACGTGACCCCAAGTTGTTCAAGGAAATCGTTGACCGGATACGCGATAGCGAAACTGATATTGTGATCAACATCACCGCTGGCATGGGCGGCGATTGGATTTCTGATGCCGATAATCCTGCTATGCCCGGCCTCGGAACCGACATGATTGGCCCCGAAGAACGGCTGGCCCATGTCAAAGAATGTATGCCCGAGATTTGTTCGCTTGACTGCGGTACGCTGAATTTTTCCGATACTGATATGATCTATATCTCGACCCCGCCC
>CALCGO010000457.1 GCA_937901055.1 uncultured Rhodobacterales bacterium | reverse complement strand
AACATGGTTATCGTTGAAGGTGACCACGTCGGCCAAATCGTTCTGCAAGGCCCGGGTGCCGGTGAAGGCCCGACCGCCAGTGCCGTGATGGGCGACGTGATGGATATCGCGCGCGGCCTGCTTATCCCTGCCTTTGGCCAACCTGCAAATTCGCTAGCCAAAGCCGCAAGATCCAACACAGGTGTGGATGCCGAATATTACCTGCGCTTCTCGCTAGCCGATGAAGCGGGTGTTATGGCTGCCATTTCCACCACGTTGGGGGATCACGGCATTTCCATCAACCGCATGCACCAATACGACCACGACGGCAACGTAGCCCCGGTTATCATCGTCACCCATGCAGTTTCGCGTGCGAAGCTTGACGGGGCGCTCGGCGTGATTACTGCCATGAAAACCTGTCTTGAAAAACCGATCGCAATCCGCATCGAAACTGTTTGACCTAGGAATACCCAATGACCAAATTGACCGACCTGACCCCGTTTGACGACCGCAACCTGTCGCTAGCCCTTGCCCGTGTATCCGAGGCAGCGGCGATTGCCAGCGCCAAGCTGGTTGGCGGCGGCGACGAGAAAGCTGCCGACCAAGCAGCCGTGGACGCCATGCGCACCCAGCTGAACAAACTGGACATCGCTGGCGTGATCGTGATTGGCGAAGGCGAACGCGACGAAGCCCCGATGTTGTTTATTGGCGAAGAAGTCGGCACTGGCAACGGCCCGGGCGTGGACATCGCGCTCGACCCGCTGGAAGGCACAACGTTGACAGCCAAAGACATGCCAAACGCCCTGACCGTTATCGCCATGGGCCCACGCGGTTCCATGTTGCACGCGCCGGATGTTTACATGGATAAACTGGCGATTGGTCCAGGGTACCCCGTCGACGTTGTAACATTGGATATGACCCCGACCGAACGTGTGCACGCGCTTGCCGCGGCCAAAGGTTGCGAGCCGTCCGATCTGATGGTTTGCGTTCTTGAACGACCGCGCCACGAAGCAATCGTGCGCGAAATACGCGAAACCGGCGCCCGTATCCGCCTGATCACCGACGGCGACGTCGCAGGCGTCATGCACTGTGCGGAGGCCGACAAAACCGGCATCGACATGTACATGGGTTCCGGCGGCGCACCTGAAGGCGTGTTGGCTGCATCGGCACTAAAATGCATGGGCGGGCAGATGTATGGCCGTTTGTTGTTCCGCAACGACGACGAACGTGGCCGCGCCGCCAAGGCGGGTATCACCGACCTTGATAAGATTTACACCCGCGACGAGATGGTCACCAAAGACGTGATCTTCGCTGCGACCGGTGTCACCGACGGCTCCATCGTATCCGCGGCGCGCCGCGATGGGGATTATCTGGAGACGGAGACCATCCTGATGCGCTCCAAGACCGGATCGGTACGTCGCTTATTCTATCGCCAGAAAAACCGCTAATATGGTTGAACAAAGCAAATCGAGCGAGAACGCCGAAACTGAAACACCTGAGCGCAAGCGGAAGTTCCCGATTGTACTCTTGTACCTTTGGATTTCAGGTTGGGGCGGAAGTATTATTCTCGCTTATTTGCTTTTGTTCAGCGACAAGAATTATCCAACTATTTTCCTTGTGTTATGGATGGGTTTGGCCAGCGTATTCTTTCTCGCGGCACTCGTCCGTCTGGCGATTGTACTGTTTAGGAAATGAAAGGAACGTTGTGACCCAACCTGCCTTCCTAAACATCGAGATATTGGCAAACGGCCGCCGCCGGATTAACGCGCAGCCCGCACTATCGTCAGAAGAACCAATGCTATGGTAAGGCGCGTAGGGTTTGGACATACCGAAACGGAAAAACCA
>CALCGO010000456.1 GCA_937901055.1 uncultured Rhodobacterales bacterium | reverse complement strand
TTTGCACAACGCTGACCCAATGGGTCACCTCGGCCAGATCGCGCAGAACGGCAACCGGATCAGCTCCGTCAGCGTATTGCGAGGACAGTTCATTCAACGCACCGGCTGTATCCCCGCGCATAATCATGTCAAAAAGGTCCAGCACACGTCCACGATCAGCCAAACCAAGCATTGAGCGTATTTGGTCGGCCGAGGTTTCCCCTGCACCATGTGCAATTGCCTGATCCAGCAAAGATTGTGCATCCCGAACCGAACCTTCAGACGCACGTGTGATCAATGCCAAAGCATCATCTGTAATCGACGCGTTTTCCTTGGTAGCCAGCTCACGCAGATGCGTAATCATCACCTCGGGTTCTATCCGGCGCAAATCGAAGCGTTGGCAACGTGAAAGCACTGTCACGGGAACTTTGCGAATTTCGGTTGTCGCAAAAATGAATTTTACGTGCTCGGGTGGTTCTTCCAGCGTCTTCAGCAGTGCGTTGAACGCAGATGTAGACAGCATGTGAACTTCGTCGATGATGTAAACTTTGTAGCGGGCAGAGGCCGCGCGGTAATGCACACTCTCGATAATTTCGCGAATGTCGGCCACACCTGTACGCGAGGCGGCATCCATCTCCATCACATCGACGTGCCGCCCTTCGCGGATCGAGACGCACTGGTCACACACACCACAAGGTTCCACAGTCGGTCCGCCGTTCCCATCCGGCCCAATGCAGTTCAGCCCCTTGGCGATGATCCTTGCGGTAGTCGTTTTACCTGTTCCGCGAATTCCAGTCATGATGAAGGCGTGGGCAATACGATCAGCCTCAAACGCGTTCTTCAACGTCCGCACCATGGCGTCTTGGCCAATAAGATCCGCGAAGGTTTCCGGGCGGTATTTGCGGGCCAGGACTTGATATGCAGGGGCAGTGGTATCGGACATCGGAGTTTCCATCAGTTATACAACCGAATTTACGAGTGATAATGCATAATTGCGAGAACTTTATCGGAGAATAGGCTCATAGTATCACCGTGGCCACGACAAAATCCATTTTCCCAAGGCCTTTTTGCGCTTGATACTATTTGGCTCGCGGCTGCTGTTTCTTGCAGAATCCAGTGGCGAAGGCTAACCTAGTCGTCAGGCGTAATCTGGGGGCGCTACATACTCAAACCGACGGACCTAACAATGGCACTTGAATTTAGTCTGACATATGGCGGTTACGCTGGCGCGATTCCTTCCGTGAAGTTCAACATCGGAAACACTGATCCGTTGACTATCGAGTTCACCGATCCTTCCGAAGAATACTTTTTGGACAGTGATGTTAGCGGGATGACGGTATCAATTGATGGCGCATCAGCTTTGGCATTTACAGTTTTCCAACGCGGCACAATGACATCAGAGGCCGACGGTCTAGACTACGAATACGTGATTATTGACGTCGGCGGGCAACTCTACATGTTCTTGCACGATGGCGACGACGGATCTGGCGTTGCTCTCTATCAAGACACATCACCTTTTGTTGGTGGCAATCATAACCCGCTAGACAGCACACCATATTGTTTCACACGCGGATCACTGATCGAAACCGAAGGCGGTGAAATCCCGGTCGAAGACCTATGTATCGGGGATGCCATAGTTACACGAGACAATGGCGTGCAGCATATCGCGTGGATTGGCAAACGCAGTCTCTCTAAATCTGCGGCACCTCGGCATGTCCCTATACGGATCAAAGCCAACGCGTTGGGTAATGGCTTGCCAAAACGTGATCTTCTAGTCTCGCCCCAACACCGCATCCTTGTGTCTGACTGGCGTGCCGAATTGATGTTCGGTGCCTCCGAAGTATTGATCGCAGCGAAACACTTGGTGAATGATAGTGACATCCGCGTCGCCAACGATTTGGACAGCTTTGAATATTTCCACATCCTTTTTGACTCCCATCAAACCGTATTTTCGGAAGGCTTGCCAACCGAAAGCCTTCATCCGGGTGATATGACGATGAAGTCACTGCCCAAAGAATCCCGTGCCGAGGTTCTTGAGCTATTCCCGGAACTGGTAGACGATCTGACAACCTATGGCCCAACGACTCATACCTCGTTAAGGGCGTTCGAAGCCAAAGCTTTGCAAAACGCGTAGGCTTTCGCGTCTCGAGTTCGCGTGACGCAATCTCCAACCTGACGATTTGCTGACATGCTGTGTAAGGAAGTTGATGGGACGAATCATACAAGGTGTCTTTACTGGGCGCATTGATTCGCCCCCTTGAACCAGACACAGGACTAATAAAATGAAAAAGTCAGACACATCCGAGCAAGTAGTTTCCCGCCGTAAAGCGCTAGGCCGTATTGGTCTCTTTGCGACTGCTGCGTACACGATACCAGCTTTCGCAACGCTTTCGATGGCGCATGCATCCAGTGGCGCTAGCGCTGCGAGTGACGGCACAAGTGATGCAAGCGGTTCGAGCGACACAAGTGGTGCCAGCGACACTAGCGGTGCCAGTGACGCAAGTGGCACTAGCGACGCAAGCACGCCAAGCGCTGCCAGCGACACTAGCGGTGCCAGTGACGCAAGTGGCACTAGCGACGCAAGCACG
>CALCGO010000455.1 GCA_937901055.1 uncultured Rhodobacterales bacterium | reverse complement strand
TGCCGCCCAACAGATCGCAAGCCGGAAAATGGTCGGCGGCGATTGAGAAGCTCTTGCCTGAATGGCTCGACACAGCAGTTATTCCCATCATTCAAGCGAAGATCAAAAATGAAGGCCTGAGCGCAAAACTACGCCGCGTGAAGGACAAACTTTATCTGGATTATGATGCCGTTCAAAAAGGCTCGGATTATGTTGAGCCTGCGGTTCTCTTGGAGTTTGGTGCACGATCAACAGGCGAACCTGCGGAACTTCGAGATGTGTCGTGTGATCTTGAAGGGTGGAACCATGACATCAGCCTACCCAGGGCACGACCGCGCGTCATGAAAGCCGAACGCACATTCTGGGAAAAGGCTACGGCCATACATGCTTACTGTTTAAGGGGCGCATTTCGCGGCGGGGATCGATATGCCCGCCACTGGTATGATTTGGACCGGCTTGATCATGTTGGAATAGGGCAGGACGCTTTGAATGACCGTGAGTTGGCTAACAAAGTAGCCTCTCATAAGCAGATTTTCTTCCGGGAGACTGACAGGGCTGGAGATGTGATCGATTATAATGATGCCGTCTCTGGCAAGCTTTGCCTTGTGCCGAATGGTACAGCTTTAGAGGCGCTTCGCGATGATTACACAAAGATGATTGAGTCTGGTTTGTTTCAAGGTGACGTGTTGGCGTTTGATAAATTGATGGAGCGGCTGGCGCAGCTGCAACAACGCGCAAATTCCTAATGGTGGTTTCCGGTGTAGAGCAGGTTTTCCCCAAACGTTGTTTGGTTCGGGAACCTTACAAAATACCCAATCCTTCTTAGAACTACTTCACGCTTAGCAAAATATAGCAGCCCTTTGTGGTTTAGAACGGACAATCGGTTAGTGTTATATATGTGTTAATATATAGGGTTACGATTCAAAAAAAGCCGATTCTTCTTTTATTAACAAATGCTTACAAAACACGTGGTGGGTGATAAGCCAATAGTGTGTGATAAGCCAATGACGGCGCGAATCGGTGGGTGATAGGACAATCATATGAATGCGGTGGGTGATAAGCCAACGAAACGTTTAGCCAATCCGCTGCTACCAGACCGGTTTCAGCAGCCGGATCTGTTCATTTGTGACATCTTCGATGCGGCACCCAAAAGCGATATGGCGGGTATGGAGCACCCGGTGTTCTCCATTTCAAAGAAGCCAGATCATCAAACGCGGCGCTATGAGAACAACGACAACTTCATCGAGATCACCCCGTCTGCCAAAGGCATGGCGACGGTGTTTGATCGCGATATTCTGATTTTCTGCATCTCTCAGCTGATCGCCGCTTTGAATGACGGCAAAGAAGTTTCCAAAACCGTCAGCTTTAAGATTATCGATTACCTCGTGGCCACGGGCAAGCCGGTCGGGGGCAGTGCTTATCAGCGCGCCGAAGATGCACTTGAGCGGCTGCGTGGAACGTCGATCAAGACCAACATCGTCACTGGCGATGAGCGTCAATGGCAGGTGTTTGGGCTGGTCGATAGCGCCAAAACCATCCGGCGCAACAGTGATGGCGCGCTCCAAGATGTGCAGGTGACACTATCAGATTGGGTGTTTAATGCCATCCAAGCTAAGGAAGTGCTCACGATCAGCCGGGACTATTTCAGATTGAAGAAGCCTCTGGAGCGCCGCATGTATGAAATCGCACGCAAGCATTGTGGCAAATCAGCTGAATGGCGCATTGGTTTGGAAAAGCTGCATCTCAAGTGCGGGTCACATTCGTCGACAAAAGAGTTCAAGCGCTTGGTGACAAACATCATCTCTGACAGTGCAGAACATGGCCATTTTCCAGACTATGCCCCCTCTCTGGAGGGAAACATCGTTGTGTTTCGCAGCAAAGGGACGGTTCCGGTGCCGCTCATCGAGGTATTCGAGGGCAGGCTTGATCCCGAAGCGTACCACGATGCCCGAACGGCTGCCCCTGGGTGGGACGTGCGCATGATTGAGCGCGAATGGCGGACATGGTGCGGCAAAGAAGAGATCGAACCAAAACATCCGGCAAAACACTTTGTGAAATTCTGCCAGAGCTGGTTTGAAAAGCGCGGCAAGCCATAACGGGTTCGTCGGAACAAAGGTACCTAAGCCAAAGTACGCGGGATAGGTGCGGCTGAAATCACGAAATACCACTCAAAAACATATAAATATCGGCTTTAGAAGGCCCAATTACATGGCACGCCAAAATTATATCCTTGATGCGCCTCAAAGGCGGGTTATGCTGGGGCTCACTTTGTAATTTCTAAAAGATGTTCAAAACACAACTTTTCCGTGAAGATTCATAATGCATAAAATGATTTCAAGAAGTAAGGTCTTGGAAAATCAGGGGATTTCATCTTCAAACCTTGAGATTTAAAATGGGATAATTTGCCAAATTGAAATCTAGATAGAGTTGAATGACTAACACATTAAAACTTATCGAGTCTTTTCCGCGGGGACGCACTACTGGAGCATTGTTGCGCCTGCGCAACATAGACTTGTTGCCACGCAAAAAACTAGAGTTTCTAAATGATCTGGAAACACTTGCGCGCGACGGACTGATTGAACTTGGGAAAGACCGTAAGTGGAGGGCCAAGAGCAGGCGCCCAGTCAACGAGCCTTCGAAATCGTCCAAATCCACGCCGGACGTCGCTGTCGATCTCAGTAATTCTCTACTAGCCGCGCCCGCACAGTTCTGCCAGGTCCCTGCTCCTATAGAAAAACCCGCTATTAAAAGTGCCACCGATGCCGCAGAGGAAAAACCTGATCCACAAGCGCTTATTCGCTATTATCGATCCGCGCTCCGATCAGACCCCCGTGGGGCTTTGACCAATGCGGCCTTAACAAAATTCAAATGATGGCTTGCCATAATGCTTGTCCCAAATTCGGTGCTACGCTAGTGCTACGCTAGTGCTACGATGGTGCTACACTTTAGGGCTATCTAGAGCAATGTGAATAATGCTTAAGGAGGGTACCGTTGCATTTAACATATTAATAAGTAACGATATAAATATGATCAGCTATTTCCATCAATCTTCCGCCTATGAGGCTCATAACCTGAAGGCCGTAGGTTCAAATCCTACCCCCGCAACCAAATAATACAAACAAAACAAAGACTTATAATCCGACTTAAACACTCGGGTATTGTAAGCGCGCATCCACCTCAACGCCACCTCAACGTTTGCAGAGCCCGCTGGATAAAACATTCTGATCTACACAAGAAAGGTAATCGCGTAGACACTGCACAGAAAGCTGTACGGGCGTACGGTTTTGTATTCTCCAGAACCAATGAACGAAGGTCTCTATCGCTAGTTCTTGGCGCCCGGCAATAGCCTTACAATTCCGTCGAACAATTCATTGGCGGTTCGGTTCCCCGCGTAGCACAACAAGACCGTGACGCCCATCGGGGAAAACTTTGCGACAGAGCCACTTAATTTGCTAGAGCCCCAATCGTTGTAGTAATAAAAGATGGTGTGATCTGCTGGAGAACCCGATTCCAACGCGTGACGGGCTGTTCGGCAACAAAGATCACATCATTAGGGCGCAGTTCAAATTGTGTGGCCAGCATGAGGTTGGCCGCATTGCGCGCATCAAGATGCCATGCCGTTATGCCTGAACGGGTTTGATTTGCCCGCAAAACATATACTTCGGCGATGTTACCTGTCTTTGTCGGAATGCCGCCTGCACGATCGAATAGTGCGTCTGCCAAGTTTGCATTGCGCCCAAAGGGTAAGGTGAAGCGGCTCTGCTGACCAAGTTCGCCGGTAAGGTAGACGTAGTCGCGTTCAATGGCATCGAGTTCGATGCGTGTCTGATAATTTGTTCGCGCTTCGACGAGTTCGTCGCGACGCAGGGCGACTTCGGCGGCCAGCTCGCTTAGGGCTGTTTCCCGGGACTGTTGGCGCAATCCCAATAGCTGGATCTGTTCTTGGAAATAGGCATGAGCGTTTGCGAGATTAAATTCAGAGTCGACGAAAATACTGTCTCCGCCTTTCAACGTGATTTTTTGAATCGCCGTATCTTCAAGGAAGGCGATAAAAGGAATTTGGTATATCGTACCATCTCGATACAATCGGATCATGACATAATCCAAATCAGCAGTGCTGACCCCGCCGGCGGCGTTCAGGGCTTCATCCAGATGAAGTGCCGTTAGAGTGATGGGTGCAACAGTCGGATTGCGCAATGCACCACCTAGCGCTACGCGCTGCGAATGGAACTCAGCTATTTCAAGGCTGAAAATCGGATCGAACTGGTTTTCGAGCAGGCGTCGGAACAGCTCTGCTTCAGCCTCTTCCACGGTCATACCGGCAAGCTCGATCCTTCCGACATCTGGGATAGCGATGGCACCGTCATTCTGCACGGTATAACCTTGCCGTCCATTTTGAGCCGCCAACAAACCCGAAAGCTCCGCAACCGTGTTTCCGGCTTGCGGAATTGCGAGTAAAACTACATCACTGATACCGATCCTGTAAGTTTCATGTCTATAAGGGGGCGGTAGGCGTGTTATGAGCGCCGGGGGGCGTATCTCGGGATAGAAAACGGGGTCGGGCAGGGTTCCTGCCTCGGGCTGGCCAGAGGAGCGATCGGTGGTTCTGGAAAAAATTGCCGGTAATGTTTTGGGTCGATAGGGGGAGCTGTTTGCCGCCGCAACGCTTGTGGCGGTTATTGGTGTAATACTGACTTCGCCGCTTGCGGTCGTCTCTTCAACGACGCTTGGACTAAAATAGGCTGTTCCACATCCCGTTAGGGATAATATAATGATCGCAAACGTTAAAAACCGCATATCTTCTCCATAAGTCCGAAGCACAAATATGCGCCAACCGAATATTAGAAGAGGTGGACTGCAGAGTAAAGAATAAAGGGGAGTGCTTCGCGCGTTCTGATTGAACAATTGTCCGTGTTTAATCTTGTCGAACGAACCTCTGGTTACCAACCCATACACACAGAGCAAGCATTATATCAAGTACCGAGGCCAAACGCTGTAAAGCCAGAACATAGTGTGGGCATTACAGAGCGATACGGTAAGCTAATATTGCCCCGAAACGCTATTTGGTGGTTGTCAAAATCTTCATGCCCGAGGGCGCAATATACGCGGCGGACAAACACCCCGTAGCATATGCACCCGTATCAACACCAATACGCCCCTGCTCGACCTTTATTTCAGGTAAGATTGTGTGTCCATGCACCACCCATTGCCCATCTCTCCGGGGCGTTTTTAGAAATTCAGGGTGCCCCCAGATCAGGTTTTTGCGGCTCTGTTTCGTTAGACTGACATCTGGATTGGCACCGGCATGTACAACTGTAACGTTTCCGTTCGACCACGTTGTCGGAAGCGCGCGGAGCCATGCAGCAAGCTCCGTTCCCAGCGCTTCTTGAAGCTGATCATGCGCGTCGATTAAGTCAGTACCTGACATATTTTGGCTAATTCCGCCGATCCTGAAACTGCCAAGCGTTTGCAGCCCACCATTTCTAAACCATTGCCGGGCGCTACGTTCCGGATTATCGAGGAAGGCCAACATCATATCCTCGTGGTTTCCCATGAGGCACGTTACGTTGTTGTCGCGAGAGGTACACAGTTCGTGGAGCCTGCGCAGCACGCCCGCGCTATTTTCGCCCCTGTCAACATAGTCACCAACACAAACGATTTGGCATCCGCGCCCTTCCTCTTCTGCGTCGATCTTCTCGAGTAAATCTTCCAATAAGTGATCGCATCCATGCACATCCCCGATCACGTAAAATGGAAAACTGGGCGCGAGCGGAGAATCGAAAACAGGCGG
>CALCGO010000454.1 GCA_937901055.1 uncultured Rhodobacterales bacterium | reverse complement strand
TGAGATTAAACCGCCTTCTTATAGGCCCAATTTACAGCAAATTCTGGACTTGACCGTAAAAAGTATTTTTGTGTAACGAGTTTTAGGAGTCCAGTACGATGAAACGCCTGTTTTTAGCGGCGTGCGGCCTATTATTTTTAGGTGCATGTGCCGCGTTAAACCAATCTAACGACGCAGATTCAGCTACCGCCGGTGGAACGTACAACGCAGATGGCGTTTTCGTTGCTTATTGTAGCGGTGAACCTGCGCCAGTCATTTTTACCAAAGAAGGCTTCCCGATTATCGACGATCAGGCATGTATTCCAGAGCCTGAAGTTTTGGGTATCCAAGTACGACCAAAAGAAAAGACTTGTCGTCCTGGTAAGCGGCTTGTCGGTAGGGTTTGCCTTGCGCATAATCCGACACCGCGGACGCCGTCTACTCCAGCCTGCGACGAGGACTTGAACCCTTGGGCAGAGGGCCTTCAGTGTGAAGCCCCGGCAGCATGCGAGGAAGGCGAACTTCGCAACGGTCAAACCGGAGTTTGCGAGCCCTTCGTTTGCGATACTGGTTTCTCTGCGGTGGGCAACGCTTGTTTCCCGATCCAGTGCGCTACAGGTGAAGTTCTGAACGGCAACAGCTGTGATCCGATCCAGTGTGCTACAGGTGAGGTTCTGAACGGCAACAGCTGTGACCCGATCCAGTGTGCAAATAACGAAGTTCTAAACGGCAATATATGCGTTCCCAAAAACCAGTGTAATTCAGGTGGCGGAAATGAATCAGAGCCTATTTGGGACCCAATTTTGGGAGTGTGGGTTGATTGCGATCCTGGAAATTCAGATGGCGGCCAAGCTGGCGACTGATCCTGCATCCGGATTGACGTAAAATAATTGATAGCGCAGCTTATAGCTGCGCTATCTTCGTTTAACTACTGCGCGAGCTAATTCGCGAAGTTCTGCGCCACGTAGACTGTCCCGCAAAAATTCGGATCATTGTTCACGCCGATAGTCGCCCCGGCGCGGCGGAACGATCTCTCTAGAATGTTTTTGCGATGCGCAGGCGACTCCATCCAAAGAACCACAAGATCTTTCGCTAGGCTGTCATAGGTATGACGTGGAACAGCCGCTCCGTTCGAAAACTTAAACTGGCACTGCGACTGCGAACCGACGTTCCGGCGGTCAAATGCAAAGACAAAGCTTTTGGCGACGTTTTCGCCGGCTAGATTGTATCTCACATGCGCCTTTGAAAGTCTGTCCTGAAGGTTTCGGTAACCCGCTTGCTTGGAGCTGTGGCTGATATAAGCGTTCCGTGCCATATGCGTGCTGTGCTGGCGGGTCGCGCGAATAAGGTTGTTATCCGAGCGAAGCGGAGACAGGCCGTGATTGCAGCGCTCGAGGTTTACGTAGTGCAGCACCGCGTTGTTAAACAGGTTTTGGTCCAGCGCATCGGCTGACACAGTCCTGCTGTTAGCGGTTCCGGACAGCTGCGTGTTGCAACTTCCTTGCGAGGCCGAAGCGGCCGTAGTCCATGTTAACCCGAGAGCGCAGATCGCCATCAAGGTCACGAGTGATCGTGCCATGTTAAAACCAGAATTGTGGGGCCAACGAACGGTTGGCTTGCACTGATACTGAACTGAATGGATGATGAATTACGGGTTACAGGCAATAAACAATAGTGAGCAGGTATTAATAGTCAATTACCACTATATCCCAATGAAAATAGGCATAAAGATGTGACAATTATGTTGACTCCAAGGCAGCCCGAGCACATTTTGTGCTACCAATTTCGCTATCAACTAAATAGAGTCACCACATCAACGAGTAAAAAAGAATCTTGAAAGATAAAATGACAGAATCAGCTATCATCTCGTTAAAAAACATCCACAAAAGTTTCGGATCACTGAAAGTTTTGAAAGGAATTGACCTTCATGCCAACGCTGGCGAGGTCGTCGTTTTGATCGGATCTTCGGGTTCCGGCAAAAGCACTCTGCTTCGTTGCGCGAACTTATTGGAGGTTTGCCAGCAGGGTGACATCCGATTCGATGGCGACCTGATCGCGTGGAAAGGCAACGGTGACGGGCGAAAGCCAGCGAACGCCAAACAAATTATCAACCTGCGCTCCAAACTGTCGATGGTCTTCCAACAGTTTAACCTGTGGTCTCACCTTAGTGTTCTGGACAACGTAACCGAGGCTCCGATCTCGGTCCTTGGGAAAAACAAAGAACAAGCCGAAACTACGGCGCGCGAATTGCTGGCCAAAGTAGGCATCGGCGATAAGTGTGACGCATATCCGGCCCAGCTTTCCGGCGGTCAACAGCAACGTGCGGCAATTGCGCGGGCCTTGGCGATGGACCCTGTGGCGATGCTTTTTGACGAACCCACGAGCGCGCTCGACCCTGAATTGGAAGCAGAAGTCGTAAAAGTGATCAAATCGCTTGCTAATGAGGGCAGGACAATGATTATCGTCACCCATGATATGAAACTTGCCCGCGACGTCGCTGATCACGTGATTTTCTTGCATCAAGGTTTGATCGAGGAAGAAGGAACCCCTGAGGAAGTATTCGGGAACACTAAATCGGAACGGCTAAAGCAGTTTCTTTCGGCCACTACGGCCCAACATTAAAAACTAACCAAGGAGATGACGATGAAAAAACTTATTATTGCCGCCGCACTGGCCGCTTTCACGACCACAGCAACAGCCGACACAGTTCGCATGGGAACCGAGGGCGCATACCCTCCGTACAACTTCCTGAACGATGATGGCGAAGTTGACGGTCTAGAACGCGAAATCGGCGACATCCTGTGTGAAATTGCGGGCCTAGATTGCGTATGGGTTGTGAACGACTGGGATTCAATTATCCCTAACCTCGTGTCCGGCAACTACGACACAATCATCGCCGGCATGTCCATCACGGATGAGCGCGACGAAGTAATCGACTTCACGCAAGAATACATCCCGTCTGACCCAAGTGCATACATGGCATTGGCCGGCGCTGAAGCTTCCGGCGATGTAGTAGCGGCACAAGCCTCGACAATTCAGGCAAGCCACGTCGCCAGCTCTGGCGCGACTGTTGTAGAATTCGCAACGGCTGACGAAACTGTTGCTGCTGTACGTTCCGGCGAAGTAGATTCGGTTCTTGCTGACCACGCGTTCCTTGCCGACATAGTTGCAGACAGCAACGGCGAACTTGTGTTCGTTGGTGATAAAGTTTCCATCGGTGGTGGGGTAGGTATCGGTGTTCGTGAAAGCGACGCAGAGCTGAAAGCAGCCCTAAACGCAGCGATCGACCAGATCAAAGCTGACGGCAGCTTGAATGAAATCCTGAAACGCTGGCTCGATATCGACGCTGGTTACTGATTTCTAACCTTGAGGGGCGGCGGTTGCTGCCCCTCGAAACCTAGGCATTCCCCATGGAAATGTGCGCTGACCCTTCAAGCCTCGACGGTATTAACTGGTGGATGTGTTACCTGACCACAGGCAAGCACCAATCCTTTTACCTTAGCTTTGGCACTGTTCTGGCCTTGTTGGCCCTGACCGCGCCCGTAGTAATGGTACTGGGTTTTGGCGGCGCGATGTCTCGGAAATCCAAATTCCCGCCGTTGCGGTGGTTCGGCCTTGCGTATACCAACATCGTGCGTGGCGTACCTGACATCATCTTCTTCCTGTTCGTCCCCATCGCGATGGACCAGGGAATCGAATACCTTAGACATCAAGTTAAATGCTCAGACGTGTTGGAACCGATCCGACAGGGAAATGATTTCGTTGTCTGTTCGGCAGCGAAAATGCCGCTTGGGTCCTCAGCACAGTGGGTGCATGAAGTGTACGGATTTACGCTCGCACTAACCGCATTTGCATTGGTGTTCGGTGCTTTCGCCGCCAACACACTGTACGGTGCCATGAACGCAGTTCCACGCGCACAATTGGAAACTGCCGAGGCATTCGGCATGTCCGAGCGTCAAGTTTTCTGGCGCATTCAAGTCAGACAGATGTGGGTCTACGCGCTACCGGGCCTTTCGAACTTGTGGATGATCCTGATTAAGGCCACACCACTGTTATTCCTTTTAGGGGTGGAAGACATCGTTTTCTGGGCACGCGAACTTGGCGGATCAAAAACCACGCGGTTCGCATATCCACACCCTGACTGGCGGCTTTACTACTTCGCGTTCCTGTTGGTGTTCTACCTGTTCATGACGTGGGGTAGTGAAAAGGTATTTAACGCTATCACCAAACGTCTATCTCACGGGCAAGCCACAGTGGGGGCAGGGTCATGAGCTGCTATGACACACTATTAGACTACGGCCTGCGCTCCATCGGTATTGGGGAGCGTCTGTTGCCCAAAACCGACATTACCCTGTGTGACCAGTTCGTCTTGATCGGTTCCGGCATGATCTGGAACGTCTACTTCGCGATTTTCGCTATGACCTTGGGGTTCGGCATCGCCACTTTGGTGGCCGTCGGCAAGGCCAGTCAGAACCCGTGGGCTGCCGTTCCGGCCAAAGCCTTTATCTTTGTGTTCCGCGGCTCTCCGTTGTTCATCCAGTTTTTCCTCGCCTACGAGATATTCGTGCTGATCCCGAAAGTCGGTATCGACATCAACCTTGGATTTGCAACCATCACCGCCGAAACGCGGTGGCTAACCAAAGCATGGCTCGGCGCGGTGATTGTACTATTCCTGAACACCTCCGCCTATTCCGGTGAGATTTTCTACGGTGCACTCCGCGCCATCCCCAAAGGCGACATCGAAGCGGCTGACGCCTTCGGCATGTCAGGTTTTCGCAAATTCCGCCGCATTATCTGGCCCGCAATGCTGCGCCTCGCATGGCCCAGCTACACCAATGAAGCGATTTTCATGTTCCACGCCACCACGCTGGTGTTCTTCTCGGGCTTCCCTGCATGGCGGCAATCGGGCGACGCGCTTTACTATGCCAGCTATTTTGCTGATAAAACGTTCAACCCTTTCGTATCCTACCCGATCATCGCGATCTATTTTGTGAGCTTCACACTGGTGATTATCACCCTCTTCAGTTGGGCGAACAAACGTCTAAACCGCCACATCGCGCCGGAACAGAAGATCAAGTTCCGGTTCAAACCGCAGTTCATTCGCTGAATGGTATTAAGGCTGCAACGGCCAGGTCTTGGATTTGCACACCTTGCCACCCATCGTACAACCTTCAAGGGTCATCTGACCTTCTTCAAATGTGATGGTGCCGGAAAACTTCATAAAACCGGGCATGTCCGGGTTTTTCAATTTATCGCCCTGCCACGAACCGTCGGCTTGTTCGACCATGCCGTTGCACAGTTCAAACCCATCACTGACAATTGTACAAAACAATAGCCCGTCTTCGATGTACGCCGTTACAGGTTCTACATCGTCACGTAGATAGGTTCCGAGGTCAGTCGCTTGAGCCGACGTACCCAAAACCGCTACAGCCAGCACGGCAGGGATTGGTAATTTCATATTATTCTCGATTGCTTTCTGGTTTGCATTAAGTAATTGATAGATAACTTAATGGGACGCAAAGTCCAACCGTCTTCGCGATAGCAACGTTCCAGCAAGCGAAAAAGCGCTACTACCTAAAAAGGCACCTCGGCCGTAAACACCATCTCGGCTCCGCCAACAGGGTGGCGCAGCACCAACTCCATCGCATGAAGTTGCAACCGTTCCGCTGCCATCAGTGCCGCATCGTCCGCATAGAACCTGTCACCAAGTATAGAATGCCCAATGGCCATCATATGCACGCGCAACTGGTGCGTCCGCCCCGTTGTGGGATGCAGACGAACCCGCGTGGCATCCGCCTCACGCTCCAACACCACCCAATCGGTTTGCGAGGGCTTACCCGTTTCATGGCACACCTTTTGTCTTGGTTTATTCGGCCAATCCACAATCAACGGTAAATCAATATGCCCGCTATCCTCGGCTAGATGCCCCCAGACCCGCGCCACATAAGTTTTGCGTGTCTGGCGTTTTTCAAATTGCATCCCTATATGCCGCTGCGCTGCTTTAGTGCGCGCGAAAACCATTACGCCTGACGTAGGAACGTCGAGGCGATGCACTAACAGCGTATCGGGGTAAATCTCGCGCAACCGTGTCTCTAGGCTATCCTTATGCTCCTCCAACCGCCCCGGCACCGACAATAGGCCGGAGGGCTTGTTAACGATCAACAATGCCTCGTCTATATGGATGATCTCGATAGGGTCGTCAGAAGGCGCGTAGACAAACTCGCGGCTCAAGCGACACCGTCAATCTGCAATGCAAGCGCGGGCACGCGCCCTTCCAGTTCGGATTTAAGAACCGCATAAACCGCCCGTTGCCGCGCTACCCGTGAGAGACCGTTCATGTCA
>CALCGO010000453.1 GCA_937901055.1 uncultured Rhodobacterales bacterium | reverse complement strand
CGGCCCAACCGAAGAGCGGGAGCGCCGCTTTTGATGGGGGCTGCTGATGGAGTTTCATGTCTTTCTAGCGGTTTTGTTTGCGGCCGTCTTACATGCCGGATGGAACGCGGTAATCCGAAGCGGTGATGACCGGTTTTTGGGGATGCTGTTGCTAACCACCACGCAAGGCGCGATGGCGGTGGTGATGGCGTTTTTTGTACCACTTCCCGAGGGGATTGTATGGGTTTGGCTGCTTGGATCGGGGTTGTTGCATACGATTTATAAACTGTTTTTATCGGCGGCTTATCAACATGGTGATCTAAGCCGAGTGTACCCAATTGCGCGCGGTGCGGCGCCTATGATGGTGGTTCTTGTCGGAATATTTCTGCTGTCCGACACGATTGAAGCCAAGGAATACTTTGGCATTGGGCTGATCGGTGCTGGCGTCATGATGATGGCGCGCGGCGTGTTTTCTAGCGGTGAGTCGCGGCGCTTGTTGCCAATGGCACTTGGTTCTGCGGTGTTCACGGCGGGGTATTCAATTGTCGATGGTCTGGGCGCGCGGGTGGCCATGGATGCTACGATGTTTACCGCTTGGTTGTTCATTTTCGACGCTATGTTCTTCTCGATGTATTCATTTTGGAGTAGGGGTACTGCACCGTTCAAAGCGTCGCCTCGTGCTTGGGGCATCGGGGCGTTCGCAGGGGTCTTGTCGCTGGCCACTTACTGGATTGCGGTTTGGGCGATGACGGTTGCACCGATTGCTTTGGTGGCGGCTGTGCGCGAAACATCGGTGCTGTTTGCGGTGATCATTGGCGTGGTAATTTTGAAGGAAAAAACTAGCGTCGGGAAGTTTGTCGCGGCGTTGGTTATCGTCGCCGGTATCGTAATTATCCGGCTTTAACGTTTCGCGCGCGGGTGCGCTTTGTCATAGACGTCCATCAGGCGGGCTTGATTTACGGCGGTGTAGGCTTGCGTTGTGGACAACGAGGCATGGCCTAGCAATTCCTGAATGGAACGCAAATCGCCGCCGGCTTCCAACAGGTGGGTTGCAAAGGAATGCCGCAGGGCGTGTGGCGTCGCGGTGGCGGGCAGTCCAAGTTGCAGGCGCGATTGTTCCATCGTTTTTTGGATTTGTCGGGGGTTTAGTGCACCGCCGCGCAGCCCCAGAAATAGCGGCGCGTCGGGCGGCAGTTTGTAGGGGCAATGCTTGATGTAATCGGCCACAGCTTCGCGGGCGGCGGGCAGGACAGGGACGATACGGGTTTTGTCACCTTTACCGGTTATGCGCAAAACGTCAGGCAGCGGGTGGTCGGCGCGGGTCAGGGATAGCGCCTCGGATATCCGCAGGCCGCACCCGTATAGTAATGTTACGACGGCGACGTCGCGGGCGGCGATCCATGGGGTTTGGTTTTGAAGCTCCACACGCTCGATCAAGGCTTTGGCGGCGGCGGGGTCCACGGGGCGGGGCAGGCGTTGTTTTAGCTTGGGTGCGCGGGTGGCGGTGACGGAGGCGACTTCGATCCCGAATTCTTCGCCCAGCCAGCGGTAAAAGCTTTTTACGGCCGACAATGATCGTGCCAGCGAGCGTGCCGAGAGGCCGCGGTTGCGTTCAGATGCCATCCACGCACGCATATCGGAAATGGTAATTGCGGCCAGTGCTTTTTTGCCAGCAGGACCGCCGAGATGGTTGCCGAGGAAGCCAAGGAAACCGGACACGTCACGGCGGTATGCCTCCACCGTTTTTTCGGAAACACCGCGCACGGCATGCATCTTTTCCAACCACTGCTCCAACAGGTGGAGCGCTTGATCGGAGCCTTCGGTCACGCCACCCAGCGGCGCAAAATACGCTCGACCGTTTGGGCAAGGAAAATCAAAAGCTCGGTGCCTTGGTCGGATGCGAACCGCTTGGGATCACGCGAGCCAAAGACGATGAGCCCGTGAATGTTTTGGTCACCGATGTCCAGTCGCAGCACGGCTTCGGATGCAATGTCGGTGGCAAGGTTACCAAATACGGTCGTTCGAAGTTCACTGGCGCGGCGCAAAGTTACCTGCTTTGGGGGCGGCCCGTTGCGTTGGTCGGTGATATAGTTGGCGGCCCCGTCAGAGGGCAGGATGACGATCGTGCTGGAGTACGGGTCAGCGGGATCGACCTGTTTGCTTCCGTGTGGTTTGTCGCCTTCAATGCAAAGGCGAACAACATCGACACCAAGGATGTTCGCCACATCGTGATTTAGCACCTGCACAAATTGCGGCAACGTGCTTACGTCGAGCAACGCAATGATCGCCCGGTGCATTTGGTTCGTGCCTGTAAGATTTTCGTAGGCCGCCGCAATCACGGTACGATTGGTATCTTCCAGCCGTTTCATGCGTTCTTCAAGGCGTGCGGCGAAAATCGCACGCAAGTCCATGACGTTGTCACCTTTGGAGCTGTCGGTAAGATCCAAAAGGGCGCGCATGACTTTGGGATTGTCCAGCACAACTGCTGGATCCTTCAGAATTTCATTCGTCAGGATCGTCGCCAGATTTTCTTCGTCAGTCATGCGCTTGCTCTCTTACAGGATATTTTGACCGGTTTTAGCCCAGTCTTTCATGAAGCCTTCAAGGCCGTTGGCGGTCAACGGGTGTTCAACCAGTTTCTTCAGCACGGCAGGTGGAACGGTCACAACGTCAGCGCCGATGATGGCGGATTGGGTGACGTGATTAACTGTGCGCACAGAGGCCACAAGGATTTCGGTTTCAAACGCGAAGTTGTCGTAGATTTGGCGAATTTCAGCGATCAGGTCCATGCCGTCGATGTTGATATCGTCGAGGCGACCAACGAACGGGCTGATGAACGTTGCACCGGCTTTGGCAGCCAGAAGGGCTTGATTGGCAGAGAAACAAAGTGTCACGTTAACTTTGAAACCTTCGTCCGTCAGTACTTTACAAGCTTTCAGGCCATCCCATGTTAGCGGAACTTTAACGCAAATATTGTCGGCGATCTTTGCCAGCTTGCGCCCCTCGGCGATCATGTCTTCGGCAGTAAGCGAAACGACTTCGGCGGAAACAGGACCATCAACGAGATCGCAAATTTCTTTGGTGACCTCCAGAATGTCGCGGCCAGATTTCATGATCAAGGAAGGGTTTGTGGTGACGCCGTCAACCAGCCCCAAATCTTTAAGCTCGGCGATTTCCGAGATTTCAGCGGTATCTACAAAAAATTTCATGTCGTTCTTTCAGTTTACCGGAAAGCGCGCTCGCAATCCGTTCGCGGGCAACATACAATATGTCGCATGGCGATGAAACCACATATTCTACGGATTTTTAATGCGTGAGCGCGGGTTCTACAAAGAGGGCGATCTTGTTTCGGTTTTGACCGCCGAACCACTGGACCGTTTCCTTGATTATAAGGCCCCCGAAGGTGGTGTGTTTGCGGGCGCGTTCGTGATGGTGCCGCTTGGACCGCGCCGTGTTTTGGGCGTGGTTTGGGGCACGGGCGTCGGGGATTTTGATATTTCCAAAGTGCGGGCTATCGGACGCGTGCTGGATGTGCCGCCGATGCGGGCCGAGATGGTCGAGTTTCTAACTAAGGCTGCCGAATATACGCTAACACCGCTATCTTTGATGTTGCGACTGGCGACGCGGGCGCCGGGCTTGGCGCAGCCGCCAAATATGCGGAAAATATTGCGCAAAGGCTTGGTTGAGCCGACTAAAATGACGGCTGCGCGGTCGCGAGTGTTGGACGTACTGGACGAGCACGGCGGAGCGGGTTTTGCCGCATCGGAACTGTCGGCGATGGCTGGCGTTTCATCTGGTGTGATCAAGGGTTTGGTTGAACAAGGCGCCGTCATTCAGGAAATTGCGCCGCGGGATTTGGCTTACCCTACGCTGGATGCGAATTTCACAGGGAAAACTTTGTCAGCGGATCAGGCGGCGGCGGCTTTGAAACTTCGCGAGGCGGTCCGTTCCAAAATGTATGGCACGACGTTGCTGAAAGGTGTGACGGGGTCTGGTAAAACCGAAGTTTATTTGGAGGCCGTGGCCGAGGCGTTAAAAACCGGGCGACAGGCTTTGGTTTTGTTACCCGAAATTGCATTGACCGTGGAATTTCTGGATCGAGTCGAAAAACGCTTTGGACAGCGTCCGGCAGAATGGCACTCGGGGGCCTCGCAGGCGGAACGTCGTCGGTGCTGGAAAGCGGTGGCCGAGGGGGGTGCGCAACTGGTTGTTGGGGCGCGGTCCTCGTTATTTTTACCGTTCCGCGATCTGGGTTTGATCGTCGTGGACGAGGAACACGACGGGTCTTATAAGCAGGAAGAAGGGGTGCTGTATCACGCGCGGGATATGGCGGTGCTACGGGCTTCGCTTTGTTCGGCGACGGTGATTTTGGCCAGCGCTACGCCTAGCTTGGAAAGTTGGGCGAATGCGGAGGCGGGCAAGTACGCGCGGATTGATTTACACGAACGCTTCGGTACGGCGGAGTTGCCGGATATGGACAGCATCGACATGCGTTCCGAGGCAATGGAGGTGAACCGCTGGTTGTCGCCGACATTGGTGGGCGAGATGAAAGTGCGGTTGGAAGCAGGCGAGCAGAGTTTGCTGTTTTTGAACCGTCGTGGATTTGCACCGCTGACCTTATGTCGGGCTTGTGGGGAACAGATCGGGTGTTCGGAATGTGACGCACGCATGGTGGAACATCGGTTCCTGAAACGGCTGGTATGTCATCAATGCGGCGCTTCGAAACCTATTCCTGATACGTGCCCATCCTGTGAGGCCGAAGGCAAATTGGCCGCGATCGGGCCAGGGGTGGAACGCTTGGCGGAGGAGGCTACGGACCTTTTTCCAGATGCGCGGGTGGCGATCTTGTCGTCAGATCTGGCGGAAACTGCGCGGGCGTTGAAGCAGCGGATTGATGAAATAGCGGCTGGTGGGGCGGATATTATTATCGGTACGCAGATTGTCGCCAAGGGGCATAATTTTCCGCATCTAACACTGGTGGGAGTGATTGATTCGGATCTTGGCCTGCAAGGTGGTGACCTTCGGGCTGCCGAGAAAAGCTTCCAACTTATCCGGCAAGTGGCGGGTCGTGCAGGTCGGGCTGAAAAACCGGGTACTGCATTGTTACAATCGCACCAGCCGGAACATCCTGTGATTAAGGCAATTCTGTCGGGCGATGAAGAAGGTTTCTGGAAGGCCGAGGCTGAATCTCGCCAGCGCGCTGGTGCGCCGCCTTATGGGCGGATGGCGGGGATTGTGGTTTCTGGCCCGAGCGAGGCGCAGGTGTTTGATCTGGCGCGGTATCTGGCGCGAAATTCGCAAGCTATCAACCAGATTGATGCGCATCTTTTTGGGCCTGCCGCGGCGCCTGTATCGAAGATCAGAGGGCGGTATCGGGTGCGCCTGTTGGTGAAAGCGCCGAAAGGTGCGCAGATGCAAAAAGCGATCAGGGCGTGGCTGGCGGGGGTTAAAGTGCCGCCGAACATGCGGATTACCGTCGATATTGATCCACAGAGTTTTTATTAGGCGCGGTTTGCTACGGACTCGCGCCACAGCATGAATAACCCGCCTCCGATAATTAGTGAAATTCCAACCCATGCGACGGCGTCGGGCCATTCGCCAAACACGACAAACCCCCAGAAAATCGCCAACACCATGGCGCTGTATTCAAACGGCGCGGCGAGGCCTGCCTCGCACATGCGGTAGGCCTGACTGATGAAATACCCCGCGAAGGTGCTGGATGTGCCAAGCATTATCAGCAACCACCAATCGCCATTCGATGGCCAGACCCATTCGCGCAGCAGGAAATCTAGCGACGGGTCGCCCGTAACCGCGAAACGTCCGTCGCCAACCGTTAGCCCCATGACCGAGCCGACAAGTATGAAAGAAACCTGAATGTAGAAGGTCAGCGTTCCGGCCTTCTCGGTGCCACCGACTTTGCGCGTTAGGGGTTTGCAGCCCTGCATAGCCAACCGCGGCGATCAGTGGAAGTAGGGCGGTAAACTGGAAACTGGTGCTGCCCGGGCGCACCATGACAATCACACCCGCAAGGCCCATTCCCACAGCGATCCAACGGCGGGGGCCAACGGTTTCGCCAAGGAATATAACCGAGAAAACCGTGATGATCAGTGGCCCGATGAAGAAGATCGCAACGGCGTCGGCCAAGGGCATCACGGCGAGGGCGAGGAAGAATGTCATGTTGGTCAGGACTACGAGCAGCCCGCGAAAGATGTGAATTCCGGCCCGTTTGGTGCGAAACACGGCCCAGCCACCTTCCATCGGAGCGATAACGGCCATAAGTACGGCCATCCCAATAACCGAACGGATGAGTATGATTTGGTGAAGCGCGTAATCGCCGCTG
>CALCGO010000452.1 GCA_937901055.1 uncultured Rhodobacterales bacterium | reverse complement strand
GATAATCTACAGCGGGCGATATTTTCCGCCCTAAACGACGACCCTGTGTTGGGTCTGTTAATCACGGGGGTTTATGCCGACGTGCAGCAACCGGCCAAGCCGGAGGACGACAGCGCCTTTCCTTACGTGGTGATCGGTCAGGACAACTTGTCGCCGTGGGATACCAAGACGAACCTTGGCGGGAATGCGATATGCCAAGTGGATGTATGGTCGCGATCGAATAACTTCCTTGAAGCAAAGGAGGTTGGCGGTGCGGTGCATGATGCGTTGCATTACGGCACTTTGGATATAGACCGCGCCGACCACACAATGACAACGGCGGTTTCGGCCAATTACACCACAGATCCAGACGGACACACTAAGCGCGGCGTGATGCTTTTCCGCGTTCTTTACGACGACATATTTTAACAGTTAACAGTTGCCGCGAAATGAAGTATAGTGTCGGCAGTATTCAAAAGGAGTTACCACAATGGCTGATTCAGGTCGTAGTCTACTAATCAAGATCGGCGCAACCGCCATTGCTGGTGCGCGCGAAAACGGGATTTCACTCGATAACTCGCCTGTCGATATCTCCGATATCGCCGGTGCAGGGTGGCGCAAGCTGGCTGGGTTCTCCGGCAATCGTAAGCTCGACATGAATGTGTCCGGTGTTTGGGTTGATAAGGTTGTACGCGACAAAGCGTTTGCCGCTGATACAGCCCTACTGCTTACCGACGTAACGCTGGACTTTGCAGACGGTGGCGACATTGCTGCTGACTTCTTCTTGGCAAACTACGAAGAAACCGGCGCGCATGACGGTGAAGTTACATTCACTTGTACGCTGCAATCGTCTGGCACTGTGACATACACAACAGCCGTTTAAGGGTAGCTCATGAAAATCATCAAACTCAAATGGAAGGGTGAAGACCTAACCATTAATGAAAACGAGGCTTTTGAGATTGGCGAGCAGATCGAGGAAATCATTTCCTTGAACGAAATCGCGCTCATGGCCACGGCTCCTAAGTTTCGCAAGCTAGCCCGGTGCTATGCTGAAATGATTAACTTCGCGGGTGGCCACGCTACCCCGCAGGAAATCCATTCAGAAATGATGGACCAGATTAAAGAGGGTGGCGAGGACGCGCAGGCTTTGCTTGTTGCCACGGCTTTGGAAATGCTTGTGGAAATCCTTATGGACGGTGCACCAACTGGTGATGGTGGCGAGGGAAAAAAGATGCCAAGTTCGTCAAAGCCTGCTACCTAAGCGCGGTCAAAGCGTTAAAGGTTCAGCCTTCCGAGTTTTGGCGAATGAAACCACGGCACTTCTGGTGGTTACTTGAAAGCGAAAAGCCGCAAGGCAACGCGCCACTAACGCAAAGCGAAGCCAAGAAGCTCCGCAAATGGATGGACCGAGTAAATGCTGCCAAGTCTTAAAGTCAAAATCGGTGCGGATACTTCCGGTCTGGATAAAGGTCTAACCTCAACGCAGGCGAAGCTAAAGAAGTTCGGCAAGATTGCTGGTGTTGGGGCTGCTGCTGCGGCTGTAGCAATGGGGGCTATGGTTAAAGCTGGGCTTGCTAATATTGACGCACAGGCCAAGCTCGCACAGTCTTTAGATACGACCGTTGAATCAATGCAGGTCATGGAGCGCGCGGGGGAACTTGCTGGCGTTGCTATGACAGGAATCGAACAGGCGACCAAGGATTTAACACGCAGGTTGTCACAGGCGGCGTCTGGTACAGGTCCGGCTGTTGATGCGCTTAATCGCTTAGGGCTGTCTGCCAAGACGCTTTCCGAAATCCCATTGGATAAACGTATCGAGACAATCAACGACGCAATCAATGAATTCATCCCTGCGGCTGAACGCGCGGCTGTTGCGGGCATGTTGTTTGGTGAAGAAGGTTCCATTGCCATGTCGCGCATCGACGGGGCGACAATCCGTCAGGCTGCGGAGGACATGCGACAGTTTGGCGTTACGGTTTCCGAAATTGACGCTGAACAGATCGAACGAACCAATGACGCAATTTCGCGCCTTGGCCTAATATGGAAAGGGGTGGTCACACGTCTAACGGTGGGGCTGGCTCCGGCGATTGAATGGCTTGCTGAAAAAATGGCAAAACTTTGGCAGGACACCAGAGTTGTTGCCATCTTGTTTTCGCACTTGGGTAGCATCTTTTCGGAGGTGTTCGAGCGCATGGGTAATTCTGGTGATATGTTCGTCAACAAAATGAAGATAATTTACCAGACTATTCAGCGGGGGTTCCTGTTAATGGTCCAAGGTCTGCAAACTGTATGGGCAGATTTCCTTCACGGGCTTGCTGAACAACTTCTCGGTGTTAAGGGGATGGAAACCGCGTTTTTAACATTAGGCACTGCGGCCATCAAAGCTG
>CALCGO010000451.1 GCA_937901055.1 uncultured Rhodobacterales bacterium | reverse complement strand
GGGTCCGTTGTCATTGCCATCGCCAAAGGCGTATTCTCGGATTCTTGCGCCATTCGCAGCGCGACCAACAGATGATCAGGGAAAAATGGTGTGTCCGCCGCTGCCGTCACAATATATTCGGCACCTCGCTCGTGCGCCCAGTCCATTCCTGCCAGAACGCCCGCCAAAGGCCCCGCAAAACCGTCGATCGAGTCCGCTACCACTGGCAAACCGTATTGTGCAAACCGCTCCGGATTACCATTCGCGTTCAAGGCCATCGCCTCAACCTGCGACCCAAGCCGTGCGATCACTCGCGCCAAAATAGTTTGGCCACCAAGGTCGAGCAATGATTTATCGCCACCGCCCATGCGCGAAGATTGACCGCCCGCCAATATAACACCAGCTACTTTCATCAGACCTTACCCTTACGAACGAATTTCTTCGGCTCGTCTTTCACTGCATTCACATCCGCATCCCATTCCAACCGATCCGCACCGCTAAGGCAGATGAACCGCTTTCCGCGCATCCGTCCGATCAAGGTCAGCCCAACCTGCCGCGCGATTTCAACCCCCCAAGCTGTAAAGCCGGACCGAGACGCCAGCGTCGGGATCCCCATCATCGCCGTTTTTATCACCATCTCGGACGTTAATCGGCCCGTGGTATACATAATCTTGTCATCCGCCGTTTCGCCCTCCAGCATCATCCAGCCTGCTATTTTATCTACCGCATTGTGACGCCCGACATCTTCCATATAGACGAGCGGAACATCCTCGCGACACAGAACCGAGCCATGAATGGCGCCAGCCTCGAGGTACAAGCTAGGCATGGTATTGATCTGATGTGCCAACGAATAAAGCCAACTGGTTTTCAGCGGGGTTGCAGGCAGTTGCACATCATCCAGCCCGTCCATCATATCGCCAAAAACCGTCCCGACAGCGCATCCCGAAGTTCGCGTCTTTTTCTTTAGCTTTTCTTCGTAATCCGTCTTCCGTTCAGTCCTGACCACGACGGTTTCAACCTCTTCGTCAAAATCCACACGCGTGACTACATCGTCGGGCAACAGCATCGCCTGATTGCGCAAATACCCGACAGCCAGATACTCGGGATAATCACCAATAGTCATGGCCGTCACGATTTCTTGCCCGTTCAAATAAATCGTTAACGGTCGCTCTTCGACCACACGGATATTCTGTATTTCGCCGTGATGATCAACCCCGGACACCCCGCGCGTCAGGCGCGCATCGAGGAGGTTCGGTTTTATCAATAATTGTTCCGTCACGTCGCAATACTCTTGATTGGTCAAAGGAATGTCACTGCGCTATACGCATGAAGGAATTTGCAACATGAGGTCGGATATGTCCAGAACTCGCAGCGTATATTGGCAAGGTGTTCGCGCTGGAGCGCCCTTTTTACTGGTGATAGCCCCGTTCGGGCTGCTTTTCGGTGTAGTCGCAACCGAGGCAGGGTTTTCGCTTGCCCAAACCATGGCAATGACAGCGCTTGTAATCGCGGGCGCGGCTCAGTTTGCATCTGTGCAATTGCTGGTCGATGGCGCCCCGGTATTTGTGGCCATCCTCACCGGACTAGCCGTAAATTTACGCATGGTTATGTATTCGGCCTCCTTAACGCCCCATCTAGGCAAGGCGTTAACATGGCAGAAAGTGTTGGTGTCCTATTTCATGGTCGACCAGTCCTACGGCGTATCGATAGAGAAATACGAACGCTCCCCCGATATGCCGTTAAGCGAAAAAATTGCCTACTTCTTTGGTACAATCTCGGCAATCGGCCCTTTCTGGTATGGATTTTCTCTGATTGGCGGGCTGGTTGGGTCAGCCATTCCAGCCGAATTCGCATTGGATTTTGCTATCCCGATTACCTTCATCGCCATCGTAGCCCCCAGCCTGCGAAGCCTGCCGCATCTGGCAGCGGCTGTCGTATCGGTTGTCGTTGCCTTGGCCCTCTCGTGGATGCCCTATAACCTTTGGCTAATGGTTGCCGCTGTCCTTGCGATGATCACCGGCGCACAAGTCGAAAAATGGCTGGAGGCCCGCAAATGAGCAATTTGGATATCTGGCTTACCATCATCTTCCTCGGCTTAGGAACTTTCCTGCTGCGCTTCTCCTTCATAGGTCTGGTAGGCGATCGAAACTTACCCTCGTGGATGACTCGGCACCTGCGTTATGTTCCGGTCGCGGTCATGCCCGGCTTGATTGCGCCCCTAATCGTATGGCCCCAAGCAACAGATGGTGCTATCGACCCTGCCCGCCTAATAGCCGCGGCCACGGCTCTGCTGATCGGGAGTATATTTCGCAGTGTTTTGGGCGCAATTTTCGGTGGAATGGCGACGCTTTACCTGATGCTTTATCTTCTTGGCTAAAGCGGGATTGCTGTTGTTTTGAAGACTGTCCGCAGGGCAAAGCTGGATTGCATCTGCGCCACCCCGGGAAGCCGTGCCAAATATTGCCGATGGATACGGGCGAAATCGTCTGTGTCCCGCGCAATAACTTTTAACAAATAGTCGGCGGACCCCGCCATTAGATGGCATTCCAAAACATCGGGCACTAACGCCACTTGTCGTTCAAATGCGTCCAACAGCTCATCCGCTTGTCCAGACAGCGTGATTTCAACAAAGACGGTCGAAGGCTTGTCCACTGCGCGTGGATTCAGCAACGCCACATAATCGCGGATGACCCCGTCGTCCTCCAACCTTTGTATCCGACGATGACAGGCCGAGGGCGACAGGTTCACCTTTTCCGCCATCTCCGCGTTAGACATCCGGCCCTTGCGCTGTAACGCTTTCAGAATCTTGATATCGAGCGTATCCATTCGACTCATTGCACCAATCCATCAATATTGTACGAGTTTACGCACGTTTATTCGAAAAATGGGGTGCTGCCTAGTGTGTATTTGCAAAGCAATTGCGTCTCACTTCCCCCAAATGTCGATTCAATTCAACTTTCAACACCACGAGGTCGTCATGCTTATAGGTTGCCCAGCAGAAATCAAAAACCAAGAATACCGCGTCGGAATTACACCCGCCGCCGCACAGGAAGCCGTTGCAAACGGCCATGATGTAATCATCCAGAAAGGCGCTGGCGCTGGCGCCGGTTTCCCTGATGAAGAATACACCGCAGCCGGTGCACGCATCGTTGACACTGCCGAAGAAATCTTCGCAACGGCCGAAATGGTCGTGAAAGTTAAAGAGCCGCAGCCAGCCGAGCGTGCTCAATTACGCAAAGATCAAATTCTGTTCACGTATCTGCACCTTGCACCGGATGCGGCCCAAACGGCTGACTTGCTGGAAAGCGGCGTCACCGCGATTGCATACGAAACGGTAACAGACCGCATGGGCGGCCTTCCCCTTCTGGCCCCAATGTCCGAAGTAGCAGGCCGTTTGGCGCCACAAGTTGGCAGCTGGACTTTGCAAAAAGCCAACGGTGGACGTGGCGTTTTGATGGGCGGCGTTCCAGGCGTTGCGCCGGCTAAAGTGACTGTGATCGGTGGCGGTGTTGTGGGAACCCATGCAGCGAAAATCGCGGCGGGTATGGGCGCGGACGTAACTGTGCTCGATATGTCGTTGCCACGCATGCGCTACCTTGACGACGTGTACGGTGGAACGTTCAAAACGCGTTACGCCTCCAAGGGTAACACTGCTGAATTGGTCGCTGAATCCGACATGGTTATCGGTGCAGTTCTTATTCCGGGTGCGGCAGCGCCGAAACTGGTTTCCCGCGCGATGCTTTCTACGATGAAGCCCGGTGCGGCGATCGTTGATGTCGCCATCGACCAAGGTGGTTGCTTCGAGACATCGCACGCCACAACACATGACGACCCAATCTACGAAGTCGACGGTATCATGCACTACTGCGTAGCCAATATGCCGGGTGCTGTTGCGCGCACTTCGACCATCGCCCTTGGCAACGTAACCATGCCATTCATGATTGCTTTGGCAAACAAAGGCTGGAAAGAAGCTTGTGCTGCGGACCCACATCTGATGAACGGCCTAAACACGCATGCAGGCAAATTGACCTATGCTGCCGTTGGTGAAGCGCTTGGGTTGGACTATATTTCCACTGACGAAGCCCTGAAAATCTAAACAAAAAGGCCCGCCGGATTGCTCTGGCGGGCCTTTTCATTAACGCGTTCGACCTTAAGCTTTAGCTAGCAAGTCCCGAATTTCGACCAACAGGTCTTCCTGAGTTGGTCCCTTCGGCGCAGGTGCTGCCTCTGGCTCTTTTTCGCCCTCGGCTGCATCCTTGGCTTTGTTAACACCCTTAACCAGCATGAACACCACGAACGCTATGATCAGGAAATTGATCACCGCCATGATGAACGAGCCATAGGCGAACGTCGCGACGCCTGCCTCTTGGGCGGCGGCCAAAGTGGCAAACTCGCCTTCGCCCAGAACGACAAACAGATTCATGAAATCTATCCCGCCGGTGAATAGGCTGATAAACGGATTAATCAAATCGGCAACCATCGACTTAACGATCGCAGTAAACGCTGCTCCGATGATGATACCGACGGCCATGTCCATGACATTTCCCTTGGCAATAAAGTCTTTAAATTCTTTTAGCATTATTTTCCCCATTTTGGTTTCAGTGTCGGAACACTACAGAAGTTTACGTATTTCTGCCAATTAGTTTCACTGCTCGATTCTTCTATTTTTCAGGACAATATATTTCCTTTCGGATGAATTGATTAAGTCCAAGTGAATGCCTACGTTGACTTGATAACAATAATGAACAGGAACATTTATATGGCTGATCTTTCAGAATTCTCCATCACCAAACGCTGGCCAGCAGAACATCCAGACCGCATCCAGTTGTACTCTTTGCCGACACCGAACGGCATTAAAGTTTCAGCCGCACTAGAAGAAATGGGGCTGCCTTACGAGGCACACCTCGTAAACTTCGCGACAGATGATCAAATGACACCCGAGTTCATTTCCCTTAGCCCGAATAACAAAATTCCCGCTATCCTTGACCCTGACGGACCAGATGGAAAGCCAATCGCGGTTTTCGAAAGTGGCGCGATCCTGCTCTATTTGGCTGAAAAGAGCGGCAAATTAATGCCATCTACTGCGCGCGAAAAATGGGAAGTAACCCAGTGGCTAATGTTCCAGATGGGCGGCGTTGGCCCAATGCTTGGCCAGCTCGGATTTTTCCATAAATTTGCAGGTGCCGCGTTTGAGGATAAACGCCCGCGTGACCGCTACGTTGACGAAGCTACCCGCTTGTTTGAAGTCATGGAAGCTCGCCTTGAAGGGCGCGAATATTTTGTTGGTGATGAATACACCATCGCCGATCTTGCCCTTTGGCCATGGGTTCGCACCGTTGACGGGTTCTACGCCGCAGGTGATCTGGTTGGAACCGATGACTTCCCGAGGGTTCGCGAATGGTACAAACGCTGTGAAGCGCGACCTGCTTCGCAGATCGGCATTAGTACACCGGCACGGGATTAGGAATTCGGGGCGCTCCGGTTATTCCGGCAGCGCTCCGTTTAATACGTAAGTCAGCATTTGCACAACTTGCGCCGGATGCTCGGCCACAGCCAAAGCCGCTGCATCAACCTCTTTCAGCGGGTGCTGGTGTTCAGGTCCATGCAAAACGATCAACGATTTGCCCAGCGCAGAGGCTACGCCCGCGTCGAACGCCGCATTCCACTGCTTGTACTTATCGCCGAAGCGCACAACGACAACGTCGGCATCCGCGATCCCCTTACGCGTGCGAATAGCGTTCAGCTGCGCGCCCTTACGATCATGCCAGAACTTGTTTTCCTCGGGCCCCATTATCGCGACACCACAATCGTCCGAGGCATCGTGATCCGTAACCGGAGCAGAGAACCGCACATCAAGGCCAGCTTCCGCCGTGCCTTGCATGATCTCCTCACGCCAATTCGTGTGAATCTCGCCTGATAGATATACTTTTAACGTCATAGCTTATCCTCTCAATACACCGCCGGTGGCTTTGGTTACTTTGGCAATAACCTGTTCGGAAATCGCATCAATCTCTTTATCCGTCAACGTGCCCGCGATTGGCTGAATACGCACCGATATCGCCACGGATTTCTTGGCGTCTTCCATGTGGAACACATCAAACAGGCTTACCGCGTCAATCAACTTCTTATCCGCACCGTTAGCCGCTTTCAACAAAGCCTCAACCTCGATGTCAGCGTCAACAACGAAGGCAAAGTCCCGCTCGACCGCCTGAAAATCCGAGACCTTCAAAGCTGGGCGCGTTTTGGTTTTGGCCTTCGGGAACGGTGCATTCTCAAGGAACAACGTGAAGGCCACGGCCGGGCCTTTTACGTCCATCGCTGCCAACACCTTCGGGTGCAACTCACCAAACGCCGCCAACGGGTTCTTCGGCCCAAGACTAAGCACTGCGGAGCGACCCGGGTGGAACCACTCTGGCGCATTTCGCATCACCATCAAGCGATCAACTGGTGCACCGATTGCCGCTAGCGCAGCTTCAGCATCAGCTTTGGCGTCATACAGATCGACATTGCGGTTAGTGCCATAAGCATTGCGCGGGGTTGTCGAACCGATCCGCACTCCACCAGCCAGAACCTTCTGATCTTCAGGCTCACCACCCTCAAACCCCTGCCCGACTTCGAACAACGAGACATCGGCGAAACCGCGCGCTTGGTTCTTCGCCGCCGCCTGCAACAGGCTTGGCAACAAGGTCGGGCGCATGTGGCTCATTTCCGACGAAATCGGGTTGCCCAGCATCACGCAGTCAGAACCGCCGCCGAACAATTCAGCCGAAGCCTTGTCGATGAAACTATAGGTCACGCATTCATTATACCCCAGCGCTGCAATCGTGCGTCGCACCATACCTTGGCGTTTCTGCATAGGCGTTAATACTGCCTTCATAACACCCGTGGATGGTCGCGGCATCGGTACCCCAACCAGTTTGGTTAACGACGCTACGCGCGCGATTTCCTCGATCAGGTCTGCCTCGCCATGCACGTCAGGCCGCCAGCTTGGTACGGACACCTCCAGCGTGTAATCCTTGTCACGCGCTTCAAATCCCAGATCAGCCAGAATCCGCACCTGCTCATCGCGCGAGATTTCCATTCCAACGAGGCTAACCACCCGCGCCGGATCAAGCTGATACGCACGGCTGGTATCGGGCGTTTCACCCGCAACCACCACGTTCGAGGCCTCGCCACCGCAAAGATCAAGGATCATTTGCGTTGCCATTTCCAAACCTTCACCCGTGAACGCCGGATCAACACCGCGTTCAAAACGGTATCGCGCATCGGAGTTAATTTTCAGTTTACGACCAGACATCGCTGTTGTGATCGGGTCCCAATAAGCACTTTCAAGGAACACGTCGGTGGTCTCCTCGGTACAACCCGAAGCCAAACCGCCCATAATGCCGGCAATGCTTTCGACACCGTTGTCATCGCTGATCGCCATCATGCCAGCGTCCAAGGTGTATTCCTTGTCGTCCAGCGCGACCAGCGCCTCGCCACCTTCAGCGAACTGCACGCGCAAATCACCGTTCACCTTGGCCACATCAAACACGTGCAGCGGGCGGTTGCGGTCGTAGGTCATGAAGTTGGTGATATCCACCAGTGCCGAGATCGGACGCAAACCAATCGCGCGTATCTGGTCTTGCAGCCACTGCGGGCTCGGACCGTTTTTCACATCTCTGATCACACGGCCGTAAAATACAGGGCAGCCCTTTTCCTGAACATCCGCATCAATAGAAACATTGATCGGGCTGTCGAATGATCCATTAACCACCTCAACGGGCGCTGGTTTCAACGTTCCCAAACCACGGGCGGCCAAGTCACGCGCCACGCCGCGAATACCCAACGCATCAGGACGGTTTGGCGTGATCGCGATGTCGATCACAGGGTCGTTGCGTTCAGCATAGTCAATGAAGCGTGCACCAAGCGGGGCATCTTCGGGCAGATCAATAATACCGTCGTGCTCGTCTGAAACCATTAGCTCGCGTTCCGAACACAACATACCGTGGCTTTCAACGTCACGAATAACGCCGGCCTTCAGGGTCATGTCGATGCCGGGCACATAGGAGCCAACGGGGGCGAAAACGCCAACCAAGCCGGTTCGCGCATTCGGGGCACCACAAACCACCTGAACCTCTTCCGTCCGGCCATCGGGACCATCGGGATAGGTTTCCACACGGCACAGACGCAAGCGGTCGGCGTTGGGGTGCTGGACAGCCTCGATCACGCGACAAAGGCGGAAATCGCCCAAACTGTCGGCGGGGTTCTCGACCCCTTCAACCTCAAGACCGAGGTCGGTCAGGGCATACGTAATCTCGTCGAGCGTAGCTTGCGTTTCGAGGTGGGTTTTAAGCCATGAGAGTGTGAATTTCATAGTGTACTCCTTGCGGGTCGATCGAACCGTTGTTCGTTAACGGTCACGCCCCATGTCACGGATTCAATTTCTGTTGTCAGGTTAAACCCGAATTTTTCGTATAGCCCGCGTGCCTGATCCAGCCCGCGAAACGTGGTTAAAAAGCATTGTGTTTTCGCCTGATCGACAAATAGCATTGCGCGTTCCATCAAAGCACGCCCAACGCCACGACCCTGATCAACCACAATAAACCAACGCAAATGGCTTTGGTCGGGTTTCGCGCTCGGGTCATTTCCGTCAATTATCAAAGAGCCTAGGAATTCGTCGCCAGCCCATGCCGACAATGCAAGATCACTGTCGGACAAACGGTCGAAAAACGCGGCAGACTCCCCTGCAACTTTAGTTTCGAAAGGCAATCCAAACCCCCACTCGGCAGCGTAATACCGCGCGTGGCTGGACGCAATTTCCCCGATTAGGCCGGGCTTCCACCCAGTGTAATATTCAACAGAGCGTCGAGTCACCGCGATACCTCGTCGAGCGCTGCATCAGCATCGAGTTTGATTTTTTGGTAGGAGCATGTGAGCTTCATTTTGTTACACCTAAGCTAAAATCGTTCCAACCAACTGCAAGCTAAAGCCTACAATTAATAGAGTGAACCCAAGCCACGTTAGCTTTCGATAGAGATGCCACTTCCTAGCTTCGCCTTGATCTGACCCTGCCAAAGCTAGTGATATGTGCCCCTCCGGAGACAAGTGTTGATTTCTATCCACCTGGAACCGGAATAGAAGACCTATCCCCACAATATCTAGGATCAATCCAAATATCGAGAATACCTTGGAGTTGGATAAGCATTCCACTAGTGCGTACTCGGTCATTTAGATATACCTCCATGCATATTCGGCATGTCCAAGCTCGCGAACCCGTAGTGGCGCAGCCAGCGGAGGTCGCTATCAAAGAACGCGCGTAAATCGGGGATGCCGTATTTCAGCATCGCCAGACGGTCGATGCCCATGCCGAAGGCGAAGCCTTGATATTCGGACGGGTCAACGCCAGCGGCGCTTAGCACCTTCGGGTGCACCATGCCGGAGCCAAGGATTTCCATCCAGTCATCACCCTCGCCAATTTTCAGTTGGCCGCCTGCCCATGAACATTTGATGTCCACCTCGGCGCTCGGTTCCGTGAACGGGAAGTGGGAGGCGCGGAATTTCAGTTCCACATTGTCGACCTCGAAAAACGCGCGGCAGAACTCTTCCAGCGTCCACTTAAGGTTCGCCATGGAGATATTCTTGTCGATCGCCAAGCCTTCAACCTGATGGAACATCGGCGTGTGCGTCTGGTCGTAATCGGAACGGTAAACCCGACCCGGCGCGATGATACGGCAAGGCGCGCCGTGCTTTTCCATATGGCGGATTTGCACGGGGCTGGTGTGGGTTCTGAGAACATGCGGCGGGCGGTTGTCGCCTTCATCGCGGTGCATATAGAAGGTGTCGAATTCTTGGCGCGCGGGATGTTCCGGCGGGATGTTCAGCGCATCGAAGTTATAAAAATCGTTCTCGATCTGCGGACCTTCGGCGACGGAATAGCCAAGGTCAGCGAAAATCGCGATGATCTCTTCGGTCACTTGGCTGATCGGGTGGATCGTACCAGTTTGCGAAGGGCGCGAGGGTTGCGTGACGTCCAGCCATTCACTGCGAAGACGCTCTTCGAGCGCCGCATCAGCCAAGGACGCCTTACGCGCAGCAATCGCCGAATTGATCTCGTCTTTCAGCGCATTCAGCTTAGGTCCAGCGACTTGCCGTTCCTCCGGCGTCATCTTGCCCAACTTGCGCATTTCCAACGCAACTTCGCCTTTTTTGCCAACGGCGGCCAAACGCACCGCTTCGATGCTGCTTTCATCACCCGCATCGGCGATCTCGCCCAGATACTTGGCCTTGAGTTCCTGAATTCCGTCCATGTCACCCTCGTTATTCGTGTTTGGATTTGGTTACGGCGCGGGGGGCAAAATTGCAAGCTTCCCACATGCAAAAAGCCCCGATGTTTCCACCGGGACTTTTCGTTTAACCTGTTACCGGACTGTGGGTCGAGACCCTAAAGTGCGGCTTTGGCCTGTGCTACGATCGCACCAAACGCTTCCGGTTCGTGAACGGCCAAGTCAGCGAGAACCTTACGGTCAACCTCGATGCCAGCCAAATTCAGACCGTTGATAAATCGCGAGTATGTGAACGCAGGGTCGATCGCGCGAACGCCGGCGTTGATACGCTGGATCCACAAAGCGCGGAAGTTACGCTTACGCGCCATACGGTCGCGTGTAGCATATTGCATTGCCTTATCGACGGACTGCGTAGCCGTGCGGAAATTGCGGTGACGTGCGCCGTAGTGGCCTTTAGCGGCTTTAACTACTTTGCGGTGGCGGGCGTGGGTCGTAGGACCAGATGTAACTCTCATAGTATCAGACTCCTATCGCGCGTACGGCATGTATTTTTTGACGATGCCTTCATCTGCTTTGCAAAGCACTGTTGTGCCGCGAGCATTACGAAGGAACTTGTTTGAACGCTTGATCATGCCGTGGCGTTTGCCTGCCTGACCAGCTTTGATACGACCCGAAGCCGTAACCTTGAAGCGCTTCTTGGCGCCTGACTTAGTCTTCATCTTGGGCATTTCCATCTCCTTATTAAGGCGTGGTAGTAAGCGCGACTCGGCATACCCTTAAGCCGGACGCACCAGTGAAGGTCGCGTTGTAGGGTTAAGTGACCCGCAACGCAAGAGCAAAAGCGCGGTTTTGCACCCTTAAATGACTAGAAAAACATCGTTACGAATTTGACAAAAACCCCCGGAATGTCGCCAGCGACGATCCCACCCGAAGAGTATTTATCCGCCATATACAATAGACCAGCCCCAAGTAGGAAAAATGCCATACTTTTGCGTAGCGGTTGATCGTGTGCGCCCGCTGAAAATAGCAGCAGTACGGCGAAAACAAGCATGCTGCTTCCGCCGATTAAAAACATCTCGTATTTCGACACTTCAAGCCCCCCTTAAAATGCGAGGGCTACGTTATCACTCAGTTTCGTCGCCGTACATCAACTTTTCAGAAACCGATGCAACACGCAGAATATTCGTGGACCCGGGTACGTTAAACGGGATCCCCGCAGTGACGATGATCTGTTCCTCGCCTGACGCGAATTCGTCGTCTCGTGCGGCTTTTGTTGCGGCCGTAACAGCCATTTTAAACCGCTCGACCTCGCCTACAACTACGCAGTGCAGACCCCAAGTCAAAGAAAGTCGTCGCGCAGTTTTTGCCTTAGGAGTCAATGCGATAATAGGTACACGCGGTTTCTCTCGGGAGGCCAGAGACGCTGTTGTACCCGAATGGGTAAAGCAACAAATCGCTTTGATGTTCGTGGTCTCTGCAACCTGTCTCGCAGCGATGGTGATAGCGTCCGCGACGCGCCCTTCCGAATTGGTGCGCGACGCTTCAATCACCTGACGGTAAATCTTGTCTTGCTCGACACTTTCGGCAACATTGTTCATCGTTTTGACCGCTTCGATCGGATAATCGCCCGCGGCTGATTCTGCTGAAAGCATCACAGCGTCGGCGCCTTCATAGATCGCTTGTGCCACATCGGACACCTCGGCACGTGTTGGAACCGGCGAAGAAATCATGCTTTCCATCATCTGCGTTGCCACGATCACAGGTTTGCCGACAGCACGACATCCACGCACCAGACGTTTCTGGATTGGGGGAAGATCCTGCACAGGCAGTTCCACACCAAGGTCGCCACGTGCAACCATGATACCGTCAGCCGATTCGAGAATATCGTCGAACGCATCAACGGCGGCCGGTTTTTCGATTTTTGCGATAATCGACGCGCGGCCCTTAACCAAAACTCTGGATTCTTCAATATCCTGCGGGCGTTGCACGAACGACAATGCCAGCCAGTCCACACCCAACTCGCAAACAAATTCCAGATCATTCAAATCTTTTTCCGACAAAGCTGCCAACGGCAACACAACATCAGGAACATTCACGCCTTTACGGTTGGAAATCTCGCCACCGACAACAACGGTCGTCTCGGCATAATCTGTACCACACTCGATCACTTCCAGCTTAATGCGGCCGTCGTTAACCAAAAGTGTCGAGCCAATTTCCAAAGCCGCGAAAATCTCGGGGTGTGGAAGGTTAACGCGCGATGCATCGCCTTCGTCAGTGTCCAGATCAAATCGGAAAATCGCACCTTCTTCCAAAATCTCGTGGCCATTTAGAAAAACGCCGCAGCGCAACTTTGGCCCCTGCAAATCGGCAAGGATGCAAATCGGGCGACCCATCTCTTCTTCGATGCTGCGGATCATGGCGTGGCGTTCACGGATATCAGGATGCGCACCGTGGCTCATGTTCAGGCGGAACACATCGGCCCCTGCAATGAACAAATCTCTAATCATCTCGCGGGTATCCGAGGCCGGACCGAGAGTCGCCACGATTTTTACATTTCTTTGTCTACGCATCTTTTTCTTCTTCCATTCATACATTTCGGACGGGCCTGAGAGGCGATATAAAGGAATATTCGGTAAATGTCCGTAATAAACGGGGAAATATCCTGTCTTTATGGCCGCAACATCTGGATCATGCTTGCGACAAGGTCTATCTAGACGGTGTAGATGACAGGAATATGACAAATGCCAAACTATCCCGCTTTTGAAATTCTAAACCCCAACGGAAAGACCCCCGTACTGCTGGTCTGTGACCACGCGTCCAATATGGTGCCGGATTCCGTCAATGGCGGCACACTTGGGCTGCCGGACCACGATATGGAACGCCACATCGCGTACGATGTCGGTGCCCGCGGCGTTACCGAGCACCTGACCGAATTACTGGACGCCCACGCCGTTGTTTCACGCTTTTCGCGCCTTGTGATCGACCCGAACCGCGGTGAAGACGATCCGACGATCCTGATGAAACTTTATGACGGCTCCATCATTCCCGGCAACCGCTACGCCGACGATGCTGAAAAAGAACGCCGCCTTACCCAATTTTACCGCCCGTACCACGAAGCACTGCATCGGCAGATTGACATGATGGTGGCGGAGGGGCGCACGCCAGCGCTGGTCTCCATCCACTCGTTCACCAAACAGTTGAAAAATCGCCCGCCTCGCCCATGGCATTTGGGCGTTCTGTGGGCGCATGATGGACGCCTCGCCAAGCCGTTCATGGAATACTTTGCCAAAGACGACGACGTCTGCATAGGCGACAATGAGCCGTATTCCGGCGAGCTTGAAGGCGACACGATGTTTTTCCATGGAACACGACGTGGATTACCACATATATTGATCGAGGTCCGCAACGACCTTATCGAAACTCCTGAAGGCCAGTTTGAGTGGGCCGACCGCATCGCGCCTGCTCTTTGGATGGCGTTGGAAGACTTGAAGAAAGAAGCAGACAATGGATGATCAATCCCGCCTAGAGGTCGAAGCGGCGGCTTTTCGCAGCCTCGTTGCACACCTGCAAGACCGCACCGATGTGCAAAACATCGACATGATGAACCTGACAGGCTTTTGCCGCAACTGTCTAAGCCGTTGGTATATGGAGGCCGCAAATGAACGCGGCATCGAGATGACCAAAGACGCGGCCCGCGAACACGTCCACGGCATGCCATACGATGAATGGAAAGCCATTAACCAGATTGAAGCGGACGATGAAAAGCAAGCCGCTTTCAAAGTCGCCTTCGCCCGCACTCACGGATATGCACCAAAATGATGAATCGCCTGATATTCGCAATCGCCCTGCTCTTCGCCCCAATAGCTAACGCCGAGGCCCCCCGCGTCGTCACGAGCATTGCACCACTTCAGGGATTGGTGTCGGACATCATGGACGGTGTCGGCACACCAAAGTTACTGCTGGACGAGCCAATCTCGCCACATGATTTCGCCATGCGCCCTTCGCAAGCGAAAGCCATAAGTGATGCCGACATCGTATTTTATGTTGGTCAGGACTTGGAACCATGGTTGGAAAACGCCCTCCAGTCACGCGACAGCAACGGGCTTGTTGTCGCCCTCGGCGACATTCCCGATCTACATCGCCTTGAGGCTCGAGAGCTAGCTGAGTTCGGTGAACACCAAGAGGATGACGACCATGATCATGATCACGACGGCGCCTACGACCCTCATATGTGGCTTGATCCGTCAAACGTGCTGATATGGCTGGACATCATCACCGGTGTGCTAGAAATCGCCGACCCTGAAAACGAAGCCGTTTATCGCGAAAATCTTGCGCGTATTCATACAGAAATAGTTGTTTCCTCTGAAAATGCCCAGCGTGCCTTAGCTCCGTTTGCGGATGTAGATCTTATCGTCACCCACGATTCCACCCAATACTTCGAACATGCGTTTGGCCTTACCGTCATTGGCGCGTTTTCCGCCAGCGACGGGCAACATGCAGGCGCACGTACCCTGAGCACTCTGCTGAACAAGCTGGAACCAAACACATGTGTGGTCGAAGATTTCACCCATCCTAGCAGGATCACCGCCAGCCTGCCCGACGATATCAAACTCGTTACCATCGACCCGATGGGCTACGATCAACTTGGCGAGGGTTACTATCCACGCTTGCTGTCTACCCTCGTAGCGTCCCTACAGGAATGCCACGACTAATCCTTTCCAATCCCGAAATTTCAAGGCAACCTGCGCTGATGTCCAACGACCCGATAGATAGAACCGGCTTACGCCGTGAATTCTGGAAACGCTTCCCGCTTTCGGAACTTCCCCTGCATGAATGGGAGGCATTGTGCGACGGTTGCGGCCGTTGTTGCATGCTAAAGCTGGAAGACGAAGACACTGGCCGGATCGCGTATACCAACATCGCCTGTCGCTTGTTTGACGATGAAAGCTGCAACTGTGGCAACTATGCACTGCGCAAACAACTGGTCAAAACCTGCGTGATTGTACGCCCCGACAACCTCGACGAAATCCTGCACTGGATGCCCGCAACTTGCGCCTACAAATTGATAGACGAAGGCAAGCCGCTGTTTGATTGGCACCCGCTGATTTCCGGCACCCGAGACAGCGTAGACGAGGCCAAAATCTCCATGCGGAACCGCACAGTCCCCGAATTCGAGGTCGAAGAAGACGACCTGCTAGATCACACCATAGAAGGAATGACGTAGATGTGGTTCACATCCGATAACGCAGGTCCAGCCGCACCCGAAATCATGGACGCCATGATGCAGGCCAACACAATCTACAGCCAGTCCTACGGTGCCGATCCGATCATGGATCGCGTGCGTGATAAAATTCGCGATATATTCGAAGCCCCTGACGCCGCTGTATATCTGGTCTCCACGGGCACGGCCGCCAATTCGTTGGCACTAGCCTCCATGGTGCAACCTTGGCAGACAGTATATTGTCACCGCCACGCCCACATTCAGGAAGATGAGTGCGGCGCACCGGAATTCTACACGGGCGGCGCAAAGCTGACATTGCTGGATGGCGCAGACGCGAAAATCGACCTCGCCTCGTTCGAGAAAGCCGTTGCCGAAACCGGCCAAGTCGGTGTCCACAACGTGCAAAAAGGTGCGCTATCGATCACGACAGCCACTGAAAACGGCGCCGTCTATACGCTCGCGGAAATCGAGGCGTTAAGCACCGTCGCCAAATCCAACGACATACCTGTCCACCTTGACGGTGCTCGTTTCGCCAACGCATTGGTCAGCTTAGGTTGCACTCCGGCTGAAATGACATGGAAAACCGGCATAGAAGCGGTAAGTTTTGGCGGTACGAAAAACGGCTGCATCGGTGTTGAGGCCGTCATCCTCTTTAACCCCGATCGCGCTTGGGAATTCGAACTGCGCCGCAAACGGGGCGGTCATCTGGTATCCAAGCACCGCTATCTGTCGGCACAAATGGATGCGTATTTAGCCGATGATCTATGGCTGAAAATGGCAACAAAATCGAATGCCGCAGCCGCCAAATTGTCAGCCGGCATCCTGCAACTTCCGGGCGCCACACTTTTGCACCCAACCGACGCAAACATCGTTTTCGCAGGTTGGAAACGCTCTGGCCACAGGGCCGTTCAAGAAGCCGGTGCACACTATTACTTCTGGCCCTTCGACCAAACGTTGGATGGCGATCCCGACGAAATTTTGACAGCACGTCTTGTATGTAACTGGGCAACCACCGACGAAGACGTAGACAACTTTTTACGCATCATCGGCGAATAAGAATCCCCTCACCACGCGCGCGAATTCGGGCGCGTGGCTTAGCGGCCCCATATGCCCTGTGGTTTCAAAGACACGTCGCTGGACCGATGGCAGTGCAGCCTCAAGCAGATCGTTCAGCAATCGAATGGATTCAGGTGACCGTCCCCCTTCCATCAGAAGGCAAGGCATGTCCAGTTGGCGAATATTCTGCAACGTCACCGGTCCTACACGATCCTCGATCACCGAATGCGTGTTCTCCAAAATCATTGGAATGGTCTTCAACATATACTGTTGCTGCGCCTCGGGCATCACCTGAAATCCACCGTGACTGCCCCAACGATTCAAAAATGCCTCCGCCGCCTGCTGCCATTCGCTGGCCAGAAGGTGTTTAGCAAACGCCTCCGCATCCTTCATTTCCTGCGCGTATGCATCAGGATTGCCTGCCGCTAGTAACGAAAAATACACCGGTTCGTACATCGAAACGCTGGCGACCAGATCTGGCCGTTCAACGGCACACCGCAACGCCACGGTTGCGCCGAAACTATGGCCGATAAGATGTGCTGGCGCCTCCATCCGCTCCAGAACGGCAATCGTCGTTTCGCAAGCTTGATCCTGAATATCCTGTGCCGGATCAAACTCTGTCGCCCCATGCCCCGGCAGGTCAATCGCAACCATCGCCAAGCGATCCGCCAAGCCTGCCATGACGCCAGCCCAAGCCCCCGAATGCGCTAGCGAGCAATGCAACAACACCGCTGGTTCCCCTTCGCCCCCGTATCGTATACCCGTTTTTCGCCCTGAAATAACCTCTACGGCCATGAGTCCCTCCAAATAAATCCCCTCAGTCCTACCCTACAGGCTTTGCAAGTGCGAGGGGTTTTGCTACACCCCTCGCAAGCACCGATCAGTGATTCCTACAGCCCATGAAAAGGTCCATCACATGAGCACATCGAACTCGCCTAAACTCATCTCCGGCAACGCGAATAAACCCTTGGCAGAAGCCATCGCCAAGCGCATGACGATTCATCAAGGGGTTCCGGTCGAACTGGCTGATGCCCGCATCGAACGCTTCAACGACAGCGAAATCTGGGTCGAGGTTTACGAGAACATTCGTGGAGAGGATATGTTCATCATCCAGTCCACCTCAAACCCTACAAACGACAATCTGATGGAGCTGCTGATCATTACCGACGCGCTTCGCCGTTCATCCGCAAAACGCATCACGGCGGTTATCCCTTACTTCGGATATGCTCGCCAAGATCGACGCACGAAGGCGCGCACGCCGATTTCTGCCAAGCTGGTGGCAAATCTTATCGCCGAAGCCGGCATCGAACGTATCCTGACCCTTGATTTGCACGCAACGCAGATTCAAGGGTTTTTTGATATCCCGGTAGACAACCTCTATGCGGCACCTGTTTTTGCGCTGGATGTGAAGCATCACTTCAAAAACCTGCAAGATGTCACCGTGGTTTCCCCAGACGTTGGCGGCGTTGCCCGCGCGCGTGAGTTGGCGAAACGTATCGACGCTGGTCTTGCGATTGTTGACAAACGTCGTGGCGCACCGGGCGAGATTGCGGAAATGACCGTGATTGGCGATGTGACAGACCGGATTTGCGTAATCGTGGACGACATCGTCGATACCGCGGGAACACTTTGCAAAGCGGCTGATTTGCTTAAGGAAAAAGGCGCCAAAGAGGTACACGCTTATATCACGCACGGCGTTCTCTCCGGGCCTGCTGTCGGGCGGATCGAAGAATCCTCGCTTAAATCACTAGTGGTCACAGATTCAATTTTGGCCACACCAGCGGTTAAGGCGTCGAACAAAATTCGCTTCGTGCCGACTGCTCCGATCTTCGCGCAGGCAATGCTGAACATCGCCAATGGCACGTCGGTTTCATCGTTGTTCAAGAATACAACTTTGGGCCCAATCTACGAAGCGTACTATCCGGAAAACTAAACGTCCCAGATATCGTCGTTTTCGACTTCCCCAATCGCCAACCAGTTCGCGCGCATTCGGGCGACCTTCGTGTCGCCCCATGTCTGGAACACGGCGGTAAAACCCTTGGTGCTAATATCTTCCGCGGCAAGGTCCACGCGTGTGTTCGCAGCATTCGAAATATCCCACATCGCAAATCCTAGATGTACAACGGGTGGCTTCAAAAATGGTTCGCTGAACTTAACTTTCACGCGCCGCACGCGCTCGCCTTTTCCGTCCCACATCTCGCCATCGTCTGCAAAATCGGAAAACCCGTGCGCGAGGCCGGAATCCACCCCTATTCTATGACTATTCAGTTTTTTCATTTTCACTCATCTATTGGTTATTCGCCCAATATGACAAGATAACTTGGTAATAATAGGGTTAACTACAAAAAAAGGCCCCGACAGTTACGTCGAGGCCAATTATTTGTCTTTAGCTGAAAACCTTAGTGGCCGAGTTGTGCCATCAAAGTTTTCACATCGTTAACGCGCTGCGCAGCTGCCGTTTTACCGTCTTCGGCCGCTGTTTCCAGCGTTGCTTCTGCCGCAGACAGAACGCCACCCAAAACTTCGGCGGTAGCCTCGGCTTTAGGCATTGCCTGTTCCGCCAACACAGATGTGCCTTCCGCTGAGACCTCGGCAAAACCGCCGGTCACAACGTATTCAGTCACATCGTTGCCATTGTTAACCTTCACAACGCCGGGGCGCAGTGTGGTCAAGAACGCAGCGTGGTTTGGCATGGCAGTCATATCGCCTTCCATACCCGGAATGTTGACACTGGTTGCCTCAACCGAAGCGAGTTTACGCTCCGGCGAAACCAGATCAAATGTCATCGTATCGGCCATGATTGGACCTTTCGATTAAGCAGCTGCTGCTGCCAGTTTCTCGGCTTTTTCGATTACGTCCTGGATGCCGCCAACCATATAGAAGGCTGCCTCAGGGAAGTGATCGAATTCACCAGCAACAACGCGTTTGAACGAGTCGATTGTGTCTTCCAGCGGAACCTGAATACCAGGCGAGCCAGTGAACACTTCGGCCACATCGAACGGCTGCGATAGGAAACGCTGGATTTTACGCGCACGCGAAACAGCCAGTTTGTCTTCTTCCGAAAGCTCGTCCATGCCCAAAATCGCGATAATATCTTGAAGCGATTTGTAGCGTTGCAGGATTTCCTGAACGTTACGCGCAACTTCATAATGCTCTTCACCAACCACAAGCGGGTCAAGAATACGCGATGTCGAACCAAGTGGATCCACCGCAGGGTAGATACCAAGTTCGGAAATCGCACGGTCAAGAACGGTTGTCGCATCAAGGTGCGCAAACGATGTCGCAGGTGCAGGGTCGGTAAGGTCATCGGCCGGAACATAAATCGCCTGCACGGAAGTAATCGCACCACCTTTAGTGGAGGAAATACGTTCCTGCATCGCACCCATGTCCGTGGCCAGTGTTGGCTGGTAACCCACAGCGGAAGGAATACGGCCAAGAAGCGCGGACACCTCGGAACCAGCCTGTGTGAAGCGGAAGATGTTATCAACGAAGAACAGAACGTCTGTACCAGTTGCGTCACGGAATTCCTCAGCCACGGTCAAACCGGACAAAGCAACACGCATACGCGCACCGGGAGGCTCGTTCATCTGACCGTAAACAAGTGCCACTTTGGACTTCGTCAGGTCTTCTGGAACGATAACGCCGGATTCAACCATTTCGTAGTAAAGGTCGTTACCTTCACGTGTACGCTCGCCAACACCCGCGAAAACGGAGTAGCCGGAGTGCACTTTCGCGATGTTGTTGATCAATTCCATAATCAGAACTGTTTTACCAACACCCGCACCACCGAAGAGACCAATTTTACCACCTTTTGAATAAGGCGCTAGAAGGTCAACAACTTTGATGCCTGTTACCAGAATAGCAGATTCAGTTGCCTGATCCGCGAAGTCTGGCGCATCGCCGTGAATGGAACGTGTTTTTTCAACGTTAACCGGACCCTGTTCATCAACAGGCTCGCCAACTACGTTCATGATACGACCAAGTGTACCGTCGCCTACCGGCACCTTAATGGTGTCGCCAGTGTCAGTAACGCGTTCGCCACGAACAAGACCCTCGGTGGAGTCCATCGCAATTGTACGAACCGTGTTTTCCCCGAGGTGCTGAGCAACCTCGAGAACCAGACGGTTACCGTTGTTCTCTGTTTCCAGAGCGTTAAGGATCGCGGGAAGTGCGTCTTCGAATTGTACGTCGACGACCGCCCCGATTACCTGTGTGATTTTACCTACAGCTTGTGCCATTTTGGTTTCTCCAGTTATCAGAGCGCTTCCGCGCCCGAAATAATCTCAATAAGTTCGTTTGTAATCGCAGCCTGACGGGAGCGGTTATACTGAATTGTCAAGGAATCGATCATGTCGCCAGCGTTACGTGTCGCACTATCCATCGCGGACATACGTGCACCTTGTTCCGACGCACCATTCTCAAGCAATGCTGTGAAAATCTGCGTTGCAACCGAACGTGGCAACAAGTCAGCAAGAATTGAATCCTCGTCCGGCTCGTAATCGTAGTTCGGTGAACTCGCATCTTCACCAGCATCCTCGAACACGGCAGGGATAAGCTGCAGTGCTGTCGGTGTCTGATCCATAACAGTACGGAAACGGCTGAAAAACACAGTAGCTACGTCATATTCCGCAGCGTCGAAACGCGCCAGAACATCTGTCGCAATTTCTTGCGCATTTACGTAACCAACGTTTTTCACTTCCGACATATCAACATGCTTTATCATGTTGTCGCCGAATTCCCGCTTCAACTGCTCGCGACCTTTTTTGCCAACTGTGATGATTTTCACAGTCTTACCAGCTTTACGCAATTCGTCGATTTTCACACGCGCCAATTTCACAATTGACGAGTTGAAACCGCCGCAAAGCCCACGTTCAGACGTAGCGACGATCAACAGGTGAACGTCGTCCTTGCCCGAACCAGCCAAAAGGCGCGGTGCGGTTGGGCTGTTGGCAGCCCCTTTAGCCAAGTTACCAAGAACCACATCCATTTGCTGAGCGTAAGGACGCGCAGCTTCGGCGGATTCTTGGGCACGGCGGAGTTTCGCCGCCGCAACCATCTGCATGGCCTTGGTGATCTTACGAGTGCTTTTAACACTGTCGATCCTAGTTTTTAGGTCTTTGAGGTTCGCCATAAGCTAACTCCTTCACCTTAGGCCAAAATTACGCGAAATCTTTCGCAAACGCTTCGAGAGCTGCTTTCACTGCATCTTCCAGATCACCTTTAACCTTACGGTCGTTGTTGGTGATATCTGCAAGAAGGTCAGCATTCTTGGCGCGCAAGTGCGCTAGAAGACCAGACTCAAAACGTGTCACGTCTTTTACGTCGACCGCATCAAGGTAACCCTTGGTGCCTGCGTAAATCACGATAACCTGCTCGGCCATGGTTAGTGGCGAATACTGTGGCTGTTTAAGCAGCTCAGTCAAACGCGCACCACGGTTAAGCAACGCTTGGGTTGAAGCATCAAGGTCGGAACCGAACTGGGCGAACGCAGCCATCTCGCGATACTGAGCCAATTCCAGTTTGATCGAACCCGCAACAGATTTCATTGCGTTTGTCTGAGCAGACGAACCAACACGCGAAACCGAAAGACCAGTGTTAACCGCAGGGCGGATACCTTGGTTGAACAAATCGGTTTCAAGGAAGATCTGACCGTCAGTGATCGAAATCACGTTGGTTGGAATAAACGCCGAAACGTCGCCACCTTGGGTTTCGATGATCGGCAGCGCCGTCAAAGAACCGGAACCGTTTGCCTCGTTCAGTTTACACGAACGCTCAAGAAGCCTTGAGTGAAGGTAGAAAACATCGCCTGGGTAAGCTTCACGTCCGGGTGGACGACGAAGAAGCAAGGACATCTGGCGATAAGACACAGCCTGCTTGGACAAATCATCATAGATGATCAAAGCGTGGCGGCCATTGTCGCGGAAGTGCTCGGCCATCGCAGTCGCTGCGTATGGTGCCAAGAACTGCATTGGTGCTGGCTCGGAAGCCGTTGCAGCAACAACGATCGAATACTCAATCGCGCCAGTTTCTTCTAGCTTCTTAACAAGCTGCGCAACAGTCGAGCGTTTCTGCCCAATAGCAACATATACACAGTAGAGCTTTTTGCTTTCGTCGTCGCCAGCAGCGTCGTTATACGCTTTCTGGTTCAGGATCGCATCAAGTGCCACGGCTGTTTTACCAGTCTGACGGTCACCAATGATCAATTCGCGCTGGCCACGGCCAACAGGGATCAGGGCGTCAACAGATTTGATACCAGTCGCCATTGGTTCGTGAACCGATTTACGCGGGATAATACCCGGCGCTTTCACGTCAGCCTGCGAACGCTTTGAGGTTTTGATCGGGCCTTTGCCGTCGATCGGGTTGCCCAGACCGTCAACAACGCGACCAAGCAGACCGTCGCCGATGGGCACGTCCACGATAGAGTTCGTACGCTTAACAACGTCGCCCTCTTTAATGTCACGGTCGGAACCGAAGATAACAACACCAACGTTGTCGATCTCGAGGTTCAGCGCCATTCCGCGGATACCACCGGGGAATTCAACCATTTCGCCAGCCTGAATGTTGTCTAGGCCGTGTACACGCGCAATACCGTCACCGACGGATAGTACGCGACCGACTTCAGCAACTTCGGCGTCTTGGCCAAAATTCTTGATCTGTTCCTTGAGGATTGCAGAAATTTCCGCAGCTTGGATGCTCATTATCCGACCTCTTTCATTGCGTTTTGAAGATTAGCGAGTTTCGAAGCAACCGACGTGTCGATCATTTTCGAACCCATTTTAACAATAAGGCCGCCGATAATATCATTATCGACGGACATATTAATCGTGACGTCCTTACCAGCGCTTTTAGACAAAGCTTTAGCAAGGCTTTCTTGTTGTGCTTTCGTCAGCGCCTTGGCGGCAGTAACGTCAGCAGAAATTTCCCCGCGTGCATCAGCAGCAAGTGCTTTCACAGCAGCAATCAAATCCGGCAATACAAACAAACGACGCTTGGATGCCATCAGGGCAATCGTGTTTGCAACTTCCATGCAGATGTTCATCTGGCTGGACAATTCAGCCATTACAGCCGCCTGTTGCTCACGTGTGTATATAGGAGAGGAGATCAACTCCCGAAGTTCGGCGCTTTCAGCAAGTGCTGCTTCTAACGCGGAAAGGTCAGCTTCCACAGCAGCTAGCGTTGATGCCTCGTTGGCGATTTCGAATAGTGCTGTCGCGTAACGGCCAGCTACTCCCGAGGTTAAAGAACTAGTGTCAGACACGTAAATCCTTCCAATCCAGTTTGCCCGACCTTGCGTGGCCGGAGTGCATTATTGTTTCGGGCTCGCAGTACAAACCCTTTGAAATCCGCGCGGTGATACCAGACGTATACGTTTGAGGCAAGCTATCGGTCACATTAGTCTAGAAATTATTATTGTTATATTTCAATGCGTAAGCCAAATACACCCATAAACTGCGACGCTTTGCACACGATTATTTCCTGCAATATTCGATTGTTAGAGAGGAAAATCTAAAAATCATGCTGCACCTGCGTCGAATCCCTCCCGAGCATCAATTGCATCGCTATTGCCTGATCGCTGCGCCGCGGGTTTAGGCTTGGGTTTCGCTAGTCCTTCAAGCACACCCAAGGGTTTCTTGACGGCTTCGCGCAGGCCGGACTTCGGTGCCGCATATATCTGCTTGGTTGCTTCAACCAAAAGCGCTCCGGAAACCAAACTGGAATCAAGACGTTTCCCGACCCCCTCCCAGAATCGTGCGGATTTCAACCAATAGGGTTTGTGGCTAGGCGGTGCATATAGTGCCGAAACATGTCGTTCGGGGTGGAAACGATGCTTTCGCAACTGCGATTCCAGCTGTGAAAGGCTATATGGCCGCCCATACCCGAACGGCGTCGCATCCCGCCGCGCCCATAGACCCGAGCGGTTAGGCACGATGAAAACCACCTGCCCTCCGGGTGCTAGCACGCGCCAAATTTCGTTCAGCAATTCACCCGGG
>CALCGO010000450.1 GCA_937901055.1 uncultured Rhodobacterales bacterium | reverse complement strand
TATGCGACCTCGTATTTGTGGAATGATGTACTTGCGCCAGCCAACATTCTGCAGATTATTGGTCGCTTCATTCACCTGGAGATCAAAACCGAAGAGGATTGGGACGGGCGTAAGACCAAAAAGGAAACCCTTATCTTCCCGCGTTATCACCAGTGGGATTTGGTCAAGCAGTTGGTCCAGACAAGCCGCGAAGAAGGCCCCGGTCACAAATACCTCGCTCAGCACAGTGCTGGCTCCGGCAAGTCCAACTCCATTGCATGGACCGCGCATCAGCTCTCGTCACTCTACGACGATCAGGGCGAGAAGGTCTTCCACTCCGTCATCGTGGTGACAGACCGCACAGTTCTTGATGATCAGCTTCAGGACACGATCTATCAGTTCGAACACGCCGATGGTGTTGTCGGGCGCATCAACCATGATGAGGGGCAGGGCAGTAAATCGGAGAAGCTAGCCGCGGCACTTCAGCAGAGCCAGCCGATTGTCATTGTGACGATTCAGACCTTCCCGCACGTACTCAAGGCGATTGAAGATAGCGGCAGTCTTAAGGAACGTCGTTATGCGATTATTGCCGATGAAGCACACTCTTCGCAGTCGGGGTCAACCGCCAGCAAGCTCAAGGCAGTGTTGACCAGCGAGACGCCGGAAGAGGATGTGGAACTAAGTGCCGAGGATATTTTGACGGCCAGTGTTGCGGCACGTGGCGCGTCTCCGAACTTGAGCTATTACGCATTTACGGCAACGCCCAAAAGCAAGACGTTGGAGCTGTTCGGGCGCTTGCCGAATCCTGAAGAGCCTCCGTCCAAAACGAACAAGCCGCGAGCTTTTCATGTCTACAGCATGCGGCAGGCCATCGAAGAGGGATATATCCTTGATGTGCTGAAGAACTACACAAACTACAAGGTGGCGTATAACTTGGCGCAAAAGGTGGCCAGCGCAGACACTGAAGTAGATAGCAAGAAGGCCAAGGTCAAGCTGAACCAGTGGGTGAAGTTGCACGACTACAACATTGCCCAGAAGGTGATGGTCATCGTGGAGCATTTCAGAAGCACAGTCTTGGGGCTGTTGAATGGGAATGCCAAAGCGATGGTGGTGACCGGTTCGCGGAAGGAGGCGGTGCGTTACAAGTTGGAGTTCGACAAGTACATTAAGAAGAAGGAGTACAGCAAGTTGAAAGCCATGGTCGCTTTCTCTGGCGAGGTGACTTTCAGCGCTACCGACCCTCACGCGGAAGGGTTGTACGGCGAGAAGTTCACGGAGGCAAACATGAATCCGGACCTTAAAGGCCAGGACATGCGGGTGGCGTTTGATGGGGCCGACTATCACATGATGATCGCCGCAAATAAGTTCCAAACGGGTTTCGATCAGCCCAAGCTTTGCGCCATGTATGTGGACAAGAAACTGGGCGGCCTTGACTGCGTGCAAACATTGTCTCGCTTGAATCGGACATATCCAGGCAAAGAGGAAACGTATGTTGTAGATTTCTTTAACGAGCCAGGAGAAGTTCTTGCGGCGTTTCAGGAGTATTACCAAACCGCAGATTTGCTCGACGTTTCAGATCCTAATCTCATTTGGGATATCTTCGAAAAGCTGCGGGCTGCAGGTATTTTCCTGTGGACAGAAGTCACTCAGTTCAGCGAAGTCTTTTTTATCAAGAGCAAGAGCAATGCCGCGATTAGCAATGTGTGTAAGCCGGCGGTGGATCGGTGGCAGAAGCGTTATGAACTTGCGCGGGCCGATTATTCCGAATACAAAAGCCGTTTCGATCACGCCAAGAAAGTTGGCGACCCAACGATCATTGCCAACGCAGAGGCTGACCTGAAGAATGCTAAGACGGAGTTGGATGCGCTCGGCATCTTCAAAGCAGATTTAGTTGCGCTGACCCGCTACTACGAGTTTATGTCGCAGATTGTCGACTACGATAGCCCCGATTTAGAGAGACTCAGTCTCTACGCTCGCCATCTTGCGCCACTGTTGCGGGAGAAGGCTCCCGATGATGACTCCGTTGATTTGAGCTCGGTGGAACTGAGCCATTACCGCCTTGCGATGATTCGAAAGCAGAACCTCCTGTTGGTCAAGGATGGAGCAGAAACAGGTCTCCACCCTGTGACGAATCTTGGAACTGGGAAAGCTAAGAGCAAAGAAGAAGAATTGCTCTCACAGATTATCTCTCGCCTGAACGAGTTGTTTATTACAGATGAGCTGACGGAAGGTGATTTGATTAACTACGCCTATACCATTCGGGATAAGGTGAGCGAGAATGAAATGGTCATGCAGCAAATCGCGAATAACTCGCCCGAGCAGGCCTTGCTTGGCGATTTCTCAGGCGCGTTGGATAGGGCTGTAATGGATAGCAGCGAAGCTCATCAGAATCAGATGACGCAGTACCTCAACAGTAAGGAGATTCAGGCGCAGTTTCAGCGCGTGGTTTTTGACATGTTGTTGGCGGCGAAGCAGGCTTAGGTGCGGGCGTTAACGGTGCCTAGTCTTTGATCTCGGGAACGATTGTTCCGAACTTTGATTCGAACTGTACACGCATAGCATGAAGCCCCTGTGGCCTGACCCCAATTATTCGTTCAGCGATTCGAGTGACACTGTGTCACCTTGCTATTTGTACGGAAAACGGGGGCAGGCCAAGTGTTTTGTAGACCCTGGCTTGAAGCGGCCATTGCGCGAACGACCACGCGGGCTGATAACGTTGCGTGGTGGAATTAGTCTAAGAGGTGGTTGGCGAGCCCGCTCATCTCTCCTGATAGACTGGTCTGCTGAATCCCGGTTAGCATGACAAATATTAATTGATATTAATCGAGTTTATTTTCAATCGGTCGCCAAGTGTTCCTTGCGCAGTGGGTTGTCAGAGATTGGGATTCTAATAGAATCACCGATAGCGGTGAAGCCGATTCGCCATTCCGATAGCGCTCCATCGTGCGCGCTAATCCTTGACTTGTTTCCTGTGGAGGAAGAAATAATGGATATTGCTAAGTGGACAATGGAAAGAAAATACGAGCGACCAATGCGTGCTCTCATAGCAATGAGCGCTGAGGATAGAGAGGGGCTCCGAAATCGATTGACCTTTTCATGGCCGGCCGGTGCTTCAGGTAACCCTGAGCGTGAGGCGAAGGCGATTCTAAACCATGATATTCGAGGAGTTGTTGGTAGGCTCCACCGCAAAACTGAATCGTTCATTCCATTTCGGGGAAATTTGACTTGGAGGGAAATTCTTTGTCGCATTATGGATAAGCAATTCAATCGACCCTTTCCGGCAAACTTGAAAGAAGAGCAGATCGAAGTGCTTGTAATCAGAGAGTTAATGCAGCGAATTCCAAAATCCCCATCGAATGCTGACAAATTTCAAATACCAAATGTCAAGTCCATTGGAAAGAAATCCAACCTCGCGGTAATAGTGTTGGATGCGATTGGGGGAGTTGTAGATGCGGCTCTTGATTCAAAAGATCTCCCCGCAGTAAATGCTGTGTTCGCAATTTGTCTTGCTCTTCACCCTGACCTTGAGCAAGAGTACTTAAGTGCTCTAGGGTTCTAG
>CALCGO010000449.1 GCA_937901055.1 uncultured Rhodobacterales bacterium | reverse complement strand
ACGAAGAGGTCGAAGGCCGCGTCGGCCTCTTTTTTGGTTTCGGCCATCCAGATATCTTGGAGATCAGACTTCGCCTTTTCGTGCAGCGCCTTTGGCATTGCGCCGGTGACATTGGCGGTCTTGTGAACCCAGCATCGTTGCTCGCGGGTCGTGGGGAAGACGTCACGCAGCGCCGTCCAGAACCCGAGCGCACCGTCGCCAATGGCGAGCTCTGGCGGCACTGCCAGACCGCGTTTCTTCAGCCCGTTCAGCAGGTCACGCCAGCTGTCCGCGTTCTCCCGGAACCCGTCCATGATCGCCAGAACGTCTTTCTCGCCGTACTCATCTGCACCGATAATCACCAGCATACATTGACGATCTCCGTCCAGGCGCGGGGTGAAGTAGACCCCGTCCGCCCAAATGTAGACGTAGCGCTTGCCCGTAAGATCGCGCTTGCGCCAAGTCTCGTATTCCTCCCACCACATAGCTTTCAGGCGCGTGATGGTCGAGGATGACAACCCCTCAGCATCAGGGCCCAACAGGGCCGCCAGCGCCTCACTGAAGTCCCCTGTGGAGATGCCCTTCAGATAAAGCCAGGGGAGCAGCTCTTCGACCGACTTTGCTTTGCGCAGATAGGGCGGAACCAACGCAGAGCGGTATTTGATCTTGCTACCATCTTCATTGGCACCTCGGTCGCGAACGCGCGGCACCTGCACAGGTACCGTCCCGATCCCGGTCATCACCTCGCGCTCGGGTAAGAACCCGTGGCGCACAAGCCGTTGGCGACCCGCCTCGTCCAAAAGATGCGCGTGTTCTGCAATGAAAGACGACACCTCAGCCCGGATGGCCGTGTGCAAAAGCGCCTTCGCGCCATTCTGGATCACCTCTGTCAGCGGATCCAGTGAAAATTCTGATGGCAGTTCGAATGGTACAACAGTAGATTTGGCCATGGTGGCATATCCTTTCTCTTTGAGACTGACGGCGTCTTTCAACACCGCCATGATATGCCGCCCGCTTCAGGCCATCACCAACTTTCGGGCATAACTCGAACGTATTGACCGAACGTTCTGCGGCGATTTCTTCACGGCCGACATGGGCGAAAAGCTTTACCGTCGCCATGTTAGACAGGGTGTCGACGATCTGCCCGGTGACGTTCGCCCGCGCCTCGGCCCGTGCCCGGGACAGGCGGCGGATGCGGGGCAGATACCAGCGGATGA
>CALCGO010000448.1 GCA_937901055.1 uncultured Rhodobacterales bacterium | reverse complement strand
CCCGATACACCTTAACTTAGCCGTAAACCTGTTCGGAAAAGTAGGACCGCTTCACTGATGGAGCAAATTTTTCATTGGTACGAAGTTGTTCCACATAGTCTGTAATCTCGATAAATTGCTCGTCAGTGAATGCTGTTGCTCCGCATACGGTAAAATTATTTTTAGTTTCTGGATTAGCCTCATCCATAAATATATTTAGTATTGGCACAATTAATATTCCTTAGCCTAAATGATAACATCCCTCAAACATCCAACTCCTCCGCAAACTTCGCGTTCTCTTGGATGTACTGGAACCGCATCTCCGGTTTTTTGCCCATTAGGCGCTCTACCAGATCGCCGGTTTCGCCGGGTTCGTCCTCGTCTATGGTGACGCGGATCAGGGTGCGGGTGGCCGGATCCATTGTGGTTTCTTTAAGTTGGGAGGGGTTCATCTCGCCCAGACCTTTGAAGCGCGATAGCTCGATTTTGCCGCGTCCGCCTAGACCTTTTTCGAGATACATGTCTTTTTCCGCCTCGTCCGCGCAATAGACGGATTTGGGGCCTTGGGTCAGGCGGTAAAGCGGGGGCATGGCCAGAAACAGGTGGCCTTTGTTGATCAGCGGGCGCATCTGGCTGAAGAAGAATGTCATCAGCAGGGCAGCGATGTGGGCGCCGTCGACGTCGGCGTCGGTCATGATGATGATGCGCTCGTAGCGCAGGTCGTTGACGTCGAATTTCAGGCCCGCTTGTACGCCCATGGCTTGCAGAAGGTCGTTGATTTCCTGATTGCTGGCCATTTTATTGGAGGCCGCGCCGAGCACGTTAAGGATTTTACCTTTGAGGGGCAAGATCGCTTGGGTTTTGCGATTGCGGCCCTGTTTGGCCGAGCCGCCAGCGGAATCCCCTTCGACGAGGAATAGTTCGGTGTTTTCGCGGCTTTTAGCGGAACAGTCGGAGAGTTTGCCGGGCAGGCGGAGCTTTTTGGTGGCCGATTTGCGTTGTGTTTCTTTTTCTGCGCGGCGTTTGAGGCGTTCATCTGCTCTTAACACTAAGTAGTCTAGGATTGCCCCAGCGGACTTGGAATCGCTGATCAGCCAGTTGTCGAAATGATCGCGGATGGAGCTTTCGACGAGTTTGGCGGCCTCGACTGTGGCGAGACGGTCTTTGGTTTGGCCGACGAATTCGGGTTCGCGGATGAAGACGGAGATCATGGCGCAGCCGCCTGTGGTCAGGTCGTCGCGGATGATGGTGGCGGCTTTTTTGTTGTTAACCAATTCGCCGTATGCGCGGATGCCTTTGAGGATGGCGGCCCAGAAGCCGGCCTCGTGTGTGCCGCCTTCGGGGGTTGGGATGGTGTTACAGTAGGAACTGATGAAGCCGTCGCGAGCAGGGGTCCAGTTGATGGCCCATTCGACTTTGCCGACTTTATCGCGGCCGAACCGTTCGGAAAAATCGACGGATCCGGCGAAGGGTTTATCGGCGTAGGTCGAGCTACCTTCGAGTGTTTCGTTCAGGTAGTCGGAAAGGCCGCCAGGGAAGTGGAAAGTTGCCTTTTCGGGGGTTTCGTCGCCTGTTTTGATTGTTTCGGGCGCGCATTTCCAACGAATTTCAACGCCGGAGAAAAGGTAGGCCTTGGATCGCACCATTTTGAGCAATCGAGCCGGTTTGAATTTGAGTTTTGGTCCAAAGATTTCCGCGTCCGGATGGAAGGTTGTTGAGGTGCCACGGCGGTTTTGTGTCGGGCCGAGGTTTTCGACTTTGCCCTGCGGGATGCCGCGTGAAAACGACTGGCGGAAAAGTTCTTTGTTGCGGGCAACTTCGACCACGACCGTGTCCGAAAGGGCGTTAACGACCGAAATACCGACGCCGTGCAGGCCGCCCGAGGTCTGGTAAGCCTTGCCGTTGAATTTGCCACCCGAGTGCAAAGTACAAAGGATGACTTCAAGCGCCGATTTGTCAGGAAATTTCGGATGCGGGTCGATGGGGATGCCGCGGCCATTGTCGGTGATGGTCACGGAGTAATCAGCGTGAAGCTCTACCTCAATTCGGCTGGCGTGGCCTGCGACGGCCTCGTCCATAGAATTGTCGAGAACTTCGGCGACCAAATGGTGCAGCGCGCGTTCGTCTGTGCCGCCGATGTACATACCGGGACGCATGCGGACGGGCTCTAAGCCTTCGAGCACCTCGATGGAGGAGGCGTCGTAGTCACCGCTGGTGGTATCTTCACTGAAGAGGCCGCCGTCTTTGGGGTCTGAAGTCATGGGTTGTTCCCGATTCTGTTCTGCTCGTATTTTTTCTACATTATGGCAGATCAGGTGGGGGGGCGACAACATGTTGTGTGTGTCGTTTTAGGAATTGACAATGTGGGTGGAAAAATTTCAGTCTGCAATCGCAACCAGAGGGCGCTGAGCGCGGCACGCATTTATGCGGCAACCGCAGCGCTGGCCCCTTATGTGTTATGGGTTGCCGCATGTTTCGGGGGTCTTAACAGGAGTCCCTGATGAAAACGATTATCGAACCCTTCCGTATCAAAGCTGTGGAGCCGATCCACATGACCACGCGCGAAGAGCGCATCGAAAAGCTGAAGGCGGTTAACTATAACCTGTTTGCGCTGAAATCCCGTGATGTGATTATTGACCTGCTGACCGACAGCGGCACGGGCGCGATGAGCGCCGAACAATGGGCTGCGATTATGCGCGGCGATGAAAGTTATGCCGGTTCGCCCTCATTCTCGCGGTTCGAGGCGGCGGTGCGAAATCTGATGCCGTTTGAGCATATTATCCCGACGCATCAGGGGCGCGCGGCCGAGGCGATTTTGTTCTCGCTACTGGGCGGCGTGGGCAAGAACATTCCGTCGAACACGCATTTTGATACGACGCGCGGTAATATCGAGGCTGGCGGCGCGCTGGCGCATGATCTTGTGATTGAAGAGGGGAAAGACCCGACCAACCTGCATCCGTTCAAGGGGAACATGAACCTTGAAAAACTGGAGGCATATCTGACGGAGCATGGCGATTCTGTACCCTGTGTGATGCTAACGATTACCAATAACGCGGGCGGCGGGCAGCCGGTTAGTCTTGAGAACATTCAGGCGGTGGCGAAGATTGCCAAGGCGTTTGGGAGGCCGTTCATCATTGACGGATGTCGCTTTGCCGAAAACGCGTATTTCATCAAACAGCGTGAAGACGGGCAGGGCGATCGCTCGATCGTGGATATCGTACGGGATTGTTTCGCCTGTGCGGATGGTATGACCATGAGTGCGAAGAAAGACGGTTTTGCCAATATTGGCGGTTGGCTGGCGTTGAACGATGGTGATTTGGCCGAGTTGGCGCGCGCGAAGCTGATCCAGACGGAGGGGTTTCCGACGTATGGCGGCCTAGCGGGGCGCGATTTGGATGCTATCGCGCAAGGTTTGACCGAGATCGTGGATGAGGATTACTTGCGGTATCGTATCCGTACGAACGAGTACATCATCGAAGGGTTGGATGCGCTGGGAATACCGGTTGTGAAACCTGCGGGTGGGCATGCAGTTTTTATCGACGCGCGGGCGTGGCTGAAGGATATTCCACCGTTGGAGTATCCGGGGCAGGCGGTGGCGGTAGCGCTTTATGAAATCGGTGGCATTCGCAGCTGCGAGATTGGCACCGTGATGTTTGGTCGCCAGCCCGATGGCAGCGAAATTCCGGCAGCGATGGATTTGGTTAGGCTTGCAATTCCGCGCCGGACCTACACGCAATCCCACGCGGATTATATCGTGGAGGCGTTCGGGGAGCTGGCGGCAAACGTGGACAACCTTCGCGGGTACCGCATCAGCAAGGAACCCAAACTGATGCGGCACTTTACGTGTGCGTTTGAACCGCTTTAAGCGCGTTCGGTAACAATCTCGATCTCGCCTTCGAGTGTCCGGTGAACCGGGCACTTGTCGGCGATGGCCATCAGGCGGCTGCGTTGGTCTTCATCGAGGTTGCCCTCAAGCGTGATGATACGACGGAACTGATCGATCTTATGCTCCCCTCCGTCGCAGTGATCACAGTCGTTGGCGTGGATTTTGTCGTGCGTAATATCAACGCTGACATGTTCAAGC
>CALCGO010000447.1 GCA_937901055.1 uncultured Rhodobacterales bacterium | reverse complement strand
GTTGAGGATGTGCTTGGGCGGAGGTTCCGACCCTGTTTGTTTCGCCGCGGCCATCGCGTTACTGAACGCCGAATACGAAGCGTTCGATTTCGGCGCGAGCGCCAGATACATCACCGACTGCGCCAACGCCAATTCCCCTTCCGGTGAACCAAGTCGTTCATAAGTTTGCCATGCATCGAGACACAGGCGCTGCGCATCTGGGTCTGCTAGCCCGATATCCTCAACAGCCATCCGCGTAATCCGACGTGCCAAATACCGCGGGTCCTCACCGCCCTGCAGCATTCGCGCGAACCAATAAAGCGCGGCATCTGGGTCTGACCCTCGTACAGATTTATGGAGGGCCGAGATAAGATTATAATGCTCTTCGCCCGATTTATCGTATTTGGGCGCGCGGCGTGAAAGACGTTTCGAAAGATCATCCCTATCAACTTTGCCCTTCCAGACGAACACCTGTTCCAGAAGGTTAAGCAGCGCACGACCGTCGCCATCAGCCATTTCCATCAAGGCATCTCGCGCATCAGCGGTGACGGGCAGTTGTTTATCCATTTCCTTTTCAGCGCGCTGGATTAGCAATTCCATTTCCGCCAACGTAAGACGGTTAAGGATCATCACCTGCGCGCGGGACAAAACCGCAGAGTTCAGCTCGAAGCTGGGGTTTTCCGTCGTGGCGCCCACGAGGAGAATGGTGCCGTCTTCCATATGCGGCAGGAAACCGTCCTGTTGGGCTTTGTTGAAACGGTGAATTTCGTCCACAAACAACAACGTACCTTTGCCGTTCTGACGACGGATTTTCGCGGCTTCAAACACTTTGCGCAAGTCCGGCATGCCGGTAAAAATCGCGCTGATTTGAATAAACGTCAGGTCCGTTTCATCCGCAAGCAACCGCGCGATTGTCGTCTTTCCAACGCCGGGCGGGCCCCACAGAATTAACGACGAAAGGTTTCCATGCAACAGCATCTGGCCAAGTGGACCGTCCGTGCCAAGGATATGCTCTTGCCCTATTACCTCAGCCAACGTTCTTGGCCGCAATCTGTCCGCCAGCGGGCGCGGGGCGTTTACGGGCGTTTCGCCTGCGGTGTCAAAAAGATCGGCCATGTTCCAGACCTATCGTGAAACGTGGCAAAGGAAAAGGAGTGTCTACTCGGCAGGGATCGCAAAAACCACGATTAGCGCCAAAATACCGGCCAGCAAACTGAACCAGATAACTTGCTGCATACGTTTACGACCCGTCAACAGTTTGCGGGTTACAATTATCGCAATGATCGCCTGCATCATGTAATAAAACGCAAAGGTTCGGGACGCGATGGCGATGACCTCAAATATGTCGAACAGCCAGATTAATGCGATCGAAAACGCGATGAGGACAGGATAAGCCAACCGCTCGGGGACTCGGTTTCCGGTTTCCTCGACAACCAACCCGCCTGCCCCGACAGTGTCAGCGATGCCTGCGGATAATTGGCTCATCAATGCTGCCAATATTAACAGGAATGGCAAAATCCATGCGACATGACCTGAAACCGCGATGATGGCCGTGTCGTCGGCGGCTCCAGTTGGTAGAAATATCAAAACCGGAACGATTAGCGCGACGAACAACAAGTATATCGCAGCGCTCGACACTTGCGCCCAGAGCATGGTCCGCGCCCGCATATCTGCTGGATAAGACCCGCCGAGGTAGCGGGACGTCTCAAAACCCTGAACGACCAATAACAACCCGCCAAGCATACGAAGGCGTGTAATAAGGTCGGTGTCAGATACAGGAAGATCGGCGCTCCAGACTCCGGAGCCGAGATTATATGCAAACAAGGCAAACAACAGGGCGACGATAATGGACAACTTGATCGAAACCGAGACGGTCTCAACCAGCTCCAAACCTTTTAAGCCCTTTGCCCAGCCAACAAGCCCGATCAAAACAAGTATCAAGGTGGCAAGCAATCCTTCCGCCATATCATTAGCAAACGGCGTCATCGACAGCGCAAAAGATGCAAGCAGACGGATGTAGAACGCTACAGATATTACGTAAGCCACACTTAATGATACGTTCGATATTCTAACAGCAAACAGCAGTTTACGTGACCCATTGGGTGTGACTTCCAGCTTTTCGCTATTTCGGATGTTGAAGCGGATTACGTGGCCGATCGCGAAGGCAAGAAGCACAATAATCAGCATCGCGACAACCGCGAGGGACCCTGCGACAGCCGCCAACAGGGGCGCTACGACCAAAAAACCGCTGCCGATGATCGAGGCTAGCGGCGTCACCGTTGCCTGCCACCAAGCATTGTTTCGTGCTTTAGGAGCCAGCGAGGATCCGGCCAATGATACCGCGATCAAGATAATAACGCCGTCAAAAATCGTCATTCAAATACATCTCGACAAGAAAAAACCCCGGGCGTTAACCCGAGGTTTCAATGTGCCTATCCTTTCGGACAAACGCAATTTATTCGTCAGCGGCGGCTTCTTCAAGCGCAACGCGGGCTTTGTCGCCTGCGCCTTTCGCGTCAACGTCGCGGTCAACAAGTTCGATGATTGCCATCGGTGCCATGTCGCCATAACGGAAGCCGGCTTTCAGAACGCGGGCGTAACCGCCGGAACGCTCGGCGTAACGCGGGCCAAGCACGTCGAACAATTTCTTGACGGCATCTTCCTGACGCATACGCGATTGCGCGATACGACGAGAGTGCAAGTCGCCTTTTTTACCAAGCGTGATCATCTTGTCGATGATGCGCTTCAATTCTTTGTCTTTTGGCAAAGTCGTTTTGATCTGCTCATGCTCTACCAACGAGCTAACCATATTTGCAAACATCGCTTTGCGGTGTTCGTGTGTACGGTTTAATTTCCGGTAACCATTACCATGACGCATTTTCTTAATCCTTCATTTATACTTTGTCTGGCAGCCCATGCGGGTGGACTACTCTCCTTGGGGCGGTATTGCCCAGATATTCCCCGCCATTGCGGGCATTTTGTAGGGCGGGGTTAACCCCGCCACTACTTATTTAGAAGTGGTCTTCGAACTTTTTCGCCAGCTCTTCGATGTTGTCTGGTGGCCAGTCGATGATGTCCATTCCGAGGTGCAGACCCATAGTTGTCAGCACTTCTTTGATCTCGTTCAAAGATTTGCGACCGAAGTTCGGCGTACGCAGCATCTCTGCTTCGGTCTTCTGGATCAGATCGCCGATGTAAACGATGTTGTCGTTCTTCAAGCAGTTTGCCGAACGCACAGACAGTTCCAGCTCGTCCACTTTCTTAAGCAGAAGCGGGTTGAACTCCAGATCGTCTTCTTCGTCGTCACGACCAGCCGCTTCAGGCTCGTCGAAGTTAACGAATACAGCCAGCTGATCCTGAAGGATACGGGCCGCGTAAGCGATCGCATCTTCGGAAGAAATCGAACCGTCAGTTTCAACAGTCAATGTCAGCTTGTCATAATCCAGAACCTGACCTTCGCGGGTTGGTTCAACTTTATAAGAAGCTTTAGTCACTGGCGAGAACAGCGCATCAACCGAAATCAGACCAATCGGCGCATCTTCGGGGCGGTTCTTGTCAGCAGCAACATAACCTTTACCAGTTTCGACAGTCAGTTCCATGTAAAGCGTTGCGCCATCGTCGAGGTGACAGATAACGTGATCTTTGTTCAGGATTTCGATGCCGTTGGTTTCAGCGATATCGCCAGCCGTCACAACACCCGGGCCAGTTGCGTTAATTGCAACACGCTTCGGGCCTTCGACTTCCATGGAAACCGCAACACCTTTGAGGTTCAAGACGATGTCGGTGACGTCTTCACGCACACCAGCAACGCTGGAGAATTCGTGCAATACGTTGTCAATCTGCACCGACGTAATGGCCGCGCCTTGAAGCGAGGACAACAGAACACGACGAAGCGCGTTGCCGAGTGTCAGACCAAAGCCGCGCTCCAGAGGCTCGGCTACTGCCGTTGCCATGCGAAGTGCGTCTGCGCCGGATTTGATTTCCAGCGACGTTGGGCGGATGAGTTCCTGCCAATTCTTGTGGATCATATTATGGCCTCCATACTTGTTCCCTACTGGATCCGGTGGGGAACGCCCGAGGTTTAGAAACAGAACAGACTGCGCCCGAAAATACAGGCACAGTCCGGTAGTAAAATAGCGTTAAACGCGACGACGCTTTGGTGGGCGACAGCCGTTGTGCGCCATTGGTGTTACGTCACGAATAGATGTGATGTTCAAACCAATTGCAGCCAATGCACGAAGTGCAGACTCACGACCCGAACCTGGGCCCTGAACTTCAACTTCAAGCGTTTTCATGCCGTGCTCTTGCGCCTTTTTGCCTGCATCTTCAGCAGCCATCTGCGCTGCATAAGGTGTAGACTTACGAGAGCCTTTGAAACCCATAGTACCAGCGGAAGACCATGCAATCGCATTGCCCTGCGCGTCAGCGATAAGGATTTTTGTGTTATTGAAAGAAGAGTTAATGTGCGCAACACCAGTCGAGATGTTCTTGCGGACTTTCTTCTTCATGCGAACTTTTTCACGTGCCATTAGATCAACCCTCCCTTATTTCTTCTTACCAGCAATGGCCTTTGCAGGGCCTTTGCGAGTACGAGCGTTCGTGCTGGTCCGCTGACCACGCACAGGAAGGCCACGACGGTGACGTAGGCCACGGTAGCAACCAAGATCCATCAGGCGCTTGATGTTCATCTGAACTTCACGGCGACGGTCACCTTCAACCTGGTAGTTGGCGTCGATGTGCTCGCGGATGGCCAGAACTTCAGCGTCTGACAATTCGTTAACACGGCGCGGGCCGTCGATTTTCACAGCTTCGCAAATCGCCTCTGCAGACGTGTCACCGATGCCGTGGATATAAGTAAGGGCGATAACCACCCGCTTATGTGTGGGGATGTTTACCCCTGCAATACGTGCCAAAAAATGGCCTCCATTCTCTCGTTTGCGGCTCCGTCATACCGGAACCTTTTTTCACAACTAAAACCCACCGTCCTTGCATAGGTTGGTGGGCCCTTTGCCCATAACTCGGGCCGAGTTTCTTGCGGTCCGAATCGGACAACGCAAATTCTCACCTTTCGGAAAGTTCGCGGAGTATAGGAGCATCCGCAGCACCGTCAACCCCGATTACCGAGGTTAATTCCTGTTAGTCTAACGCGCTGCCAACACGTGCAGCGACTTCGTCAATCTCGCCGAGGCCGTCGATACGTTTCAACTGACCTTTTGCGTAGTAATATCCGATCAAAGGCGATGTATCGCGATAGTAAGCCATCAGCCGCGTCCGCAGAGATTCTTCGTTATCATCGGCGCGCCGCGTAAACTTGTGGCTTCCACAGTTATCGCATTCACCTTCTTTCGCGGGCTGCTTGGTCACATCATGATAAACCGCGCCACATTCGCTACAGGTAAAGCGGCCCGTGATACGCGAGACCAACGCCTCGTCATCGACTTTCATCTCGACTACGGCGTGTAGGTTCTGGCCTTTGCTTTCCAGCAATTCACCCAATGCATCGGCTTGCCCCAAAGTGCGCGGGAAGCCATCAAAGATAAAACCGGTGCCGCTGGTGTTGTTGTCCAGCTGTTCCGCAATAAGACCAATGACGATCTCGTCCGTCACCAAATCGCCGCGATCCATAACGGCGGCGACCTGCTTGCCCATTTCAGTACCAGACGTACGTGCAGCACGCAGCATGTCACCTGTGGACAATTGAACCATTCCCCGCTCGGCTACCAACCGATGCGCTTGAGTTCCTTTTCCAGCGCCCGGTGGGCCAAGCAGAATAATGTTCATTTACGGTGCCCTTTTGATTTTGCTTTATTCTTGCCACGCAATTTCGATTTCTCAATCAGGCTCTCATATTGATGCGCCATCATATGCGACTGAACTTGCGTGATCGTATCCATCGTAACGGACACGATAATCAGAAGCGACGTACCCCCGAAGTAGAACGGGATCGCCGTTTTGGAGATTAGGACCTCTGGCAACAGAACCACTGCTGTCAGGTAAGCCGAACCGACTACCAACAGACGCACCATGACATAATCAAGATATAGCGCTGTTTTCGCACCCGGGCGGATACCCGGC
>CALCGO010000446.1 GCA_937901055.1 uncultured Rhodobacterales bacterium | reverse complement strand
CCATCTCGAACTCGGTAATATCAAACTGAAATATAGGCCTTATACTGAGGTCTCAACTTATTAACCTCAATATCCTTCTACTGAACTATCCGTCAACTTGCTATGTGTCAGAGCCCACCTCGTCCGACACAACCACCGTATACAGTTAATGTGGCTAAATTTCGATGACTTTATTATCAATTTTCATCACGAATCCAAACCTCTACTCTTCTATTCACAAAACGCCCTCGAGGAGCAGCACTACAAGCCATAGGCGAGGTTTCCCCAAGCCCGACAATCTTAACATTAATTTTCTCTAACATGCCAGCCGGTGCAATCGCGCTCATTTCGTCCAATACTTGTTGAGCGCGTTGCGCCGCCAATGCCATATTTACGTTTGATTTACCATTATTATCCGTAAACCCCACAAGCATAATTTGTTTATTGGTTAAATTCTGACCCGCGAGCCAATCCATGAGGCGCTTAACATCACGCCCCGCCCGTGCATCCAAAGTACTTGAGCCATCAATAAACCGGAAAGTCGTCGATAGTCGCTCCGCGCCTACCAGCTGTTTCGCCATTTCTTTCAGATCAGCAAGATCAAGCTCCTCGTTATCCCCAAGAATAGCGTTGGCAAACCGCAGTCCCTGATCGTTAACCGATTTTAACACAGCGTTCAGGTCAACGTACCCCGCCTGCGCCACCGACACTTGCGCCGCGTCCGAGGCCATATACGCGATCAAATCGCCCCCCACCTCGGGCAATGCACGATCCGGCACGTAAACCATTAGGCGGCGCGAAAGCGGGTATTCTTCGGTCTTGATTGAAAAATTCGTTGGCTCCGAAAATATGCCACAGCTACCCTGAAGTGATACCGCCCTTGCCAAACCCTTATCTGCGAAGCTGGAAAACCCGATGCCGAATGCATCCGCAGCCACGCTTTCCGAAATATTTCCATTGTCGGAAATGATCGAGGCGGCTTGGGTAAACCCGCCGCCCGTTTGCGTCAGCACCTCACTTCGAAAAAACTCGGAATCGCTTGTCGCGCCGTTCTGGCGATAGACATTAATCGCCGCGTCCGGCCCACCGACTTCGTTCCAGTTGGTGATCGTGCCGGAAAAGATGCCCCCGATCTGCTGGATAGTTAACGAACTTACCGGATTGTCAGGCGAGACCAGAATTACCAGCCCATCCATTGCCAAAACCGTCTGTCGTCCATCGGCCGTAATGTCGCCGAACCCCGCCTCGCTGATTGCGGACACTTCCGGCCTACTCGGCTGGCGTGAGGAAACCGCAAGTAACGCTGTACCGTCCGCAAGGGCGGCAAACCCTTCGGTCGTCCCGCCGTTGGCCAGCGATACCAGCGCCGCTACATCGCCAGCGCCATCCTGTAACGCAACAGCGTTCGCACTTTCCGCAACGCTCCGAAGGCCAGCGCTTGTCGCGAAATCCTCTAACAACGTCGGCAGCAACGTTTTGCCAGTCGTATAGGTTCCTGCAATCAAAAAATCTTTGGAAAAGGCAGACAGGTCAGGGCAATCCACACCACTGCAAATCACTGCGGCCGCTTCAATACGCACCTGCCCGAATACCGATTTCAGAACATAAATGTTGCCGTCGAACTCAACCAGTTCTCCGCTTAACGAAAACGCACCATTGTTCGAGCGAAGCGTGATATCCGCCGCCACCACCGATGTAGTCATCATCGACAACGCCGCACCAAATACTACCCACTTTGAAAAATACGCCCGCATAAACGGCCCTTTCGCTTGTCCCAACAATTGCTATGCACCGGAAGTTACTGCGAAACTTCAAATTTCGCAAATGCGATCAAACCTTGTGCCTGATCCATATTTCCGCTCGACGGTTCAAGAACCGCATATTGCATGCAATCAGAAAGACTGCGCCGCGTGCAAAATCACGCGTTCGTTTACCTACAATAGGTGCCGCCACGATAATTAGCGGTGTCAAAATGCATGTGATCTTGGTGGAAACGGTCTGAATTTGGCCCAAGTGTCGTGCTGAAACGACCACAAGCCGCCGAATACATGCCGCGCAAAGCAGGCCCGTATCTGCGCGATTGCCAATCGTCCAAAACTGAAACCCGTTCACCGTTGTCCAACGTAAATCCGGCAATATCTATGGCGTTACCTTTGGCGTGTTCCGAAATTTTTGCACCGCTTTGGCTGTTACGTGTCCGGCAGGCGTAATGCGAAACCACCCGCAGGCTGGTTATGCGCGCACGCAAGGATTTCACCGCTGGCTGTGCCCCGCGATCCACCCATTCG
>CALCGO010000445.1 GCA_937901055.1 uncultured Rhodobacterales bacterium | reverse complement strand
CTTTGAAAATCCGGCATTGGTGCAATTTAACCACCGCTTGCTTGGGTATCTGGCATTTGTGTTGGCTGGATTTGCATGGTGGCGTAGCCGTTCCAGCGCGTTGGCAGGTGTTCAAACGCGGTTTAGCTGGATGATGGTGATGATGTTCGGGCAGATCGTTTTGGGCATCGTGACTGTGCTTTACGCAGCGCCCGTGCATGCGGCGATTGTTCACCAACTGGGGGCCGTTGTGCTGTTTGTGATGACACTGCAAGCGCGGTTCGAGGCGGCTTATCCAGTGGAACAGAAGATATCACGCGGATAGCAAAGGTGCGTGGTGGCCACGCACCTTGCGGTTATTGATCCCACTCAGGGTGACGTTTATCTAGAAACGCTGCGATGCCGTTTTCGGTGTCGCGGAATAGCATGTTTTCGGCCATGACTTGACCGGTGTAGGCATAAGCCTCTTCCAGCGTCAGGTCAGCTTGGTGGTAAAAACCTTCTTTGCCGATTTTCACTGCAACACCCAGTTGGCCGGCTACTCTTTCAGCTAGTGCGAGCGTTGCGGCATCTAGTTCTTCCAACGATACCGCGCGGTTAATAAGTCCAACAGCCAGCGCTTTGTCTGCGTTGATAAATTCACCAGTTGTTAACATCTCGAACGCGAGTTTGCGTGGAATATTGCGGGTGAGGGCTACCATTGGTGTGGAACAGAACAGGCCGATGTTTACGCCGTTTACGCCAAAACGTGTGCCTTCAGCGGCTACAGCCATGTCACACGACGCCACTAACTGGCAGCCAGCCGCGGTCGCGATGCCGTGGGCTTGCGCGATTACGGGTTGTGGCATCTTGGTGATCGAGGTCATCAAGTTGCCGCAAGTGGCGAACAATTCATTGAAGTAGGCTTTGCCGCCATCTTCGGTTTGGCGAGCTGCTGTCATTTGCTTCAGGTCATGGCCCGCACAGAAGGCTTTGCCGGAACCTTTGATGATCACCGCGCGGACGGAGCGATCCTCGGCAATCGAATCCAGCTCGGATTGCAAGGCTTCGAGCATTTCCTCGGACAAGGCATTCAGCTTTTCGGGGGCGTTAAGAGTTAGTGACGCAACGGCATTGGCATCTGTGCGCAGTAAGATGTCGGACATTCAGTATTCTCCTCGTATGTTCGGGGACACAGTTTCATGCAGCGAGAGATTTGGGAAGACGTAATGACACTAAAAATGACCATCCCCGAAGTAAGTCAATCTATCGACGACGTTTTTCCACAGATGATGGGGACATTCGAGGTGCTAGAACTTGAGCCTTACCGGCTAAAGTTACGCATGAAGATCACTGAGGCGAACGTGCGTCCGGGCGGTACGGTTTCGGGACCTGCGATGTTTACGGCTGTGGACTGTGCCTATTATATCGCGACGCTGGCGATGATCGGGCCGCGGGCTTTGACGGTTACAACCAACTGTTCTATTGATTTCATGCGAAAACCGGCGCTGACCGACCTGATTGCCGAAGCGCGTGTGTTGAAATTGGGTAAGGTTCTGAGCGTTGGTGATGTGATGCTATATTCTGAAGGGCAGGCCGAACCGGTGGCGCATGCGAATTTAACCTATTCGATCCCTAAACCCCGCGTGAGTGTGGGGTAAAATAATACCTAATTTGTAATGCATTGTTATTGCAGTAAATTTAGCGAATTAAGTGCGTTGACTGTGTTCTGAAAACCCTTAGAACCCCTTTATCGAATTATTAATTCCGAAACGGATCGAAAAATGAAAACTTTCTCAGCCACACCGGCCGATGTAGACAAGAAATGGATCTTGATCGACGCTGAAGGCGTTGTTCTTGGCCGTCTTGCCTCTTTGGTTGCTATGCGCCTTCGCGGTAAGCATAAAGCATCTTTCACGCCGTCCATGGATATGGGCGACAACGTTATCATCATCAACGCTGAAAAAGTGCAGATGACTGGTAAGAAACGTAGCGACAAGCGTTACTACTGGCACACAGGCCACCCGGGCG
>CALCGO010000444.1 GCA_937901055.1 uncultured Rhodobacterales bacterium | reverse complement strand
GTATAGGCGGCTATTGAATCTTAAGTTTCTACTTGGTCCTTATCTTTCATTTAGAAATGAAATGAACGACGATATTACTCCCTCATCAAAACACCAATTCGGACCACTATGATCTCACCACAAAAAAGCTAAAGTCGGGCACACGCTGGCAAGCAATAGGTGAAATCGTATGCATGCCAACCGTCAGTGCTTAGTAAAAGCAATGTCTGCTTGCTCAATGGACACTGAACGCCTCCCCCCCTCTAATTTCACAATACCAACACTGAATGGCCCGGTCCCAAGACGCTGGACCTTTCGCTTGGCATAGCGTTCCGATATCTTGAGGGACAACTAGAGCTATTGGGTGCAGCAATCCCTGAATAAATCTAATTTAGACTAATGTTTGATTGCGGGTAATGATTTACGATAAAATTTTATTTATTTTCATTTAGTTAATACATTATCAATAATTCAACGGTTTCACAAGGCAATGCCCAGCGCTTTGTAAAAAATATATATTGCAAATTGCATCGTGGGTGAAGATTCTTATTTGTAGTTCGGCCAAGTATCAGCAAGCCGATAGCCCTCGGGCCATGGATCGCTTGGATCCAACATGTGTTGGTGTGTACCCGTTACCCAACCACGACCACTTATCTGGGGTCGAATTGCTGAAGTTTCCCCAACTTTTGTTTCGCCCAAGATTTTACCCTGAAATTTCGATCCGATGATCGAAATTCCTGTGAAGCGGTCTCCAACAGTCATCTCGCCCTTTGCATAAAGCAAAGCCATACGAGCAGAGACAGCAGTTCCTGTTGGTGAACGATCTAGCTTTCCTGGTTGGATGGAGACCACCGATTTTGCATGAAGGACACCGTCAACATGTTGCAACATACCCGCAAATAGACAGAACGAATGGTGTCTCCAATCTGGATTTAGCGGATGAACAAAACTCAATTGTTCATTTGCAGCATTTGTGATTTTCACGCCCAGTTCAGCGAGATTTTGTGCCTCGTCGGATTTCAGCGAAAGCCCAAGTGACGCCTGATCAACTACGACGAAACTGTCGCCGCCAAACGCCGTGTCCACCATGACGGTTCCTATACCTTCAATTTCCAGAGGTGCGGCTATCAGGCCAGCAAATGAGGGCAGGTTTTCTACTTCGATCAACTCAGCTTTGCCATTGGCGCAATACGCCCGAACGCGCACAAGGCCACCTGGGGCTTCAAGAACCATTTCTGTTACAGGCTCTTGCATTGGGATAATGCCTGTATCCAGCAAGACGGTAGATACACAAATTGAATTTGAGCCAGACATTGGCGGTGTATCCTCCGGCTCCATGATGATCCAAGCCGCATGAGCCTCTGGATTCTTGGGTGGCACCAATAGATTAACATGGCGAAACACACCGCCGCGCGGCTCATTTAGCATGAAATTGCGAAGCACGTCATCCTTGGCAATCCACTCGCGTTGCTCCCAAATGCTATCGCCGACCGGTGGTGCGACTCCACCAATAATTACGTCTCCAACCTCGCCCTCGGCATGACAAGAAACTGTGTGAATAACTTTTGTACTTCGCATGCTTCGACCTTAACGAATATTAGAAGACATTTCCACTGATGTAGCAGCCTTATGTAATGGTCCAAAGCATTTTCTGCTGCCGAAATTATTATGCATATCAAAGTAGTCAAAAAAATTATAATACCAATATTTATAGTCGACAGTCTAAGGCGCGGACCCCCAAGTTAGTGGTTCCTTGTTCCGTGACATTGAGCCCAGCTTTAGTTGGTTGCTGCACCCACTTTCTGCTAGATCCACGAACTACGGACCAAATAACGCCATCCTACTCGGATTGAGACACAGCAACGCTAGCGGCAAGACGTGGGTGTCCGCTCTAAAACGTATGCGCAGAGGCAGATTTAAGTACTCGTTTTCACACGGTAAAAATCTAGCTTTGTTTTCTGGCGCCAACATTGACCGTGTAGTCATGGCGAAATCGTTGACTGTAGCAGCCTTGCATCAACTGCGGGGTATTTAATCGATTAGATAAGTTTTTGAAACACCCTCATTTACCTGTAAGTCCGTTTGTCGATCTTCGCCACAGCTGTTGTGGGCGGGCTAGGTAAACATGGGGTTAATATTGATCTTGGTGCTCAGATTTGCGCCGAAAGGCTTGATCCCTGAAAAGTAGCTCTTTCCTTTCGCCG
>CALCGO010000443.1 GCA_937901055.1 uncultured Rhodobacterales bacterium | reverse complement strand
TTTTTTGGGATAGCGTCAGTTGTACATCACCCGTTCCCGGCGGTAAGTCGATCAGCAACAAGTCAAGGTCGCCCCATTGCACTTGGTTGAGCATTTGTTGTAACGCGCCCATCAACATAGGGCCACGCCATACAACGGCTTCGTCTTCTTTCATCATCAAGCCCATCGACATCATGGTCACGCCGTGATTTGTCAGCGGAATGATCAGCTTTCCATCTGGCGATTTGGGGCGATCCGCGATGCCCATCATACGGGGTTGGGACGGGCCGTAGATATCGGCATCAAGCAACCCGACTTTTAGGCCTTCAGCCGCCAGAGCCACCGCGAGGTTGGCCGAAACTGTAGACTTGCCAACGCCACCTTTACCCGACGCAATCGCGACGATTTTCTTGACGCCGGGGATATTCTGGGGGCCAGCAGGGGCAGGGCGTTTAGCCCCTCCGCCAAGGTTAGGCGGTGCGCCCGGTGTTGAATGGGCGGTTAACAAGGCGGACACTTTATCGACACCGCTAAGTGTTTCGAGCTTCTCGACAGCGGTTGTGCGTATTGCCTCCATTGCAACGCCTTGGGCCGACTCGACTTCCATCACAAAGCGTACATCGCCGCCTTCGACCGTTAACGCGCGAACGATATCGGCGCTAACGATGTCTTTCCGGCTGAAAGGGTCCTCGATTTTACGAAGAACGTCTAGTACTTGCTCGCGTGTAATGGTCATTTTCTGGTTCCAGTTGGATGCGTAAGGTAAGTTGCCCTTAACATGCGCATTCACAAAATTTAGGCAAGTGGTTGTACGTAAAAAAAGACCGCTAAAAATGGGTGAAATGATCCGAGAATTCCTTGCTTCTTAACAAGTGTACCTTTGTGATCTGTTCGGTCATGGGTGTTTGAAGTGGAAACTTTGGATTGTTTTGTGAATTTTCCGACTAATTGAACAAAATAGAACAAAACGAAACAAAAGTGTTTGCGTTTTGCGCGTGAATCGTTCCTAATTCGCGTCAAGAAAATCAACATGGAGGATACAATGATAAAAACTAAATATTTATTAAGTGCTGCTGCTGTGGCGCTGGTTTCCAGCTTCGGGGCGGCGCAAGCGCAAGACGATTGCCCACGTGGTACTTTGGATGACCGCTATTGTGACCGTAACGGCGATCTTTTGGCGGATGCGCCAACCGATGCTGCGGATTTTGTAAATCCCGACACGCTGATCTTTGCGTATACACCAGTTGAAGATCCGGCTGTATATAAGGCTGTTTGGTCCGATTTCCTTGACTATATGGAAGAAGTAACCGGCAAAGACGTCGTGTTCTTCCCTGTTCAGTCGAACGCGGCACAGATCGAGGCTATGCGCTCCGGTCGTTTGCACATCGCTGGCTTCAACACGGGTTCCAACCCGCTGGCTGTTAACTGTGCGGGCTTCAACCCCTTCACAATCATGGCTTCGCTTGATGGCAACTTCGGCTACGAGATGGAAATCCTTACCTACCCTGGTTCGGGCATCGAAAGTGTAGAAGACATCAAAGGTGGTGTTCTTGCGTTCACTTCGCCAACTTCGAATTCCGGTTTCAAGGCACCTTCGGCGATCTTGAAAGGCGATTTCGATATGTTGCCTGATCGTGATTTCGAACCTGCGTTCTCGGGTAAGCATGACAACTCCATTCTGGGTGTTGCCAACCACGATTACCCAGCGGCGTCTATTGCGAACTCGGTTCTATCGCGCATGGTTAGCCGTGGTGTGATTGAAGCGGCTGATGTGGTTTCGATTTATAAATCGCAGACGTTCCCGACAACTGGTTTTGGTATCGCACACAACCTTGAGCCAGAGCTGGCGGCGAACATCCGCAAGTCGTTCTTCACATTTGATTGGGAAGGCACATCGCTTCAGGAAGAATTCGAGAAGTCTAATGAGGGCCAGTTCCTTCCAATGACTTACCAAGAGTTCTGGGATGTTATTCGCAAGATTGATACGGCAAACGGCGTTTCATACGCTTGCCAATAAGTCGATAAACAAATGGTGCCCGCGCGTGGAAGCGCGCGGGCACTTTCTATGGTTGGGGTCTGAATAGATGTTGAAGTTAGAAAAACTCACGAAAGTTTACAAAACCGGAGACAAAGCGCTTAGCGACGTCGATCTGGAGGTGGCCAAAGGGCAGGTGATTGCACTTATCGGGCCATCAGGTGCAGGGAAAAGCACGCTGATCCGTTGTATTAACCGTCTTGTTGATCCGACGAGCGGCTCGGCAATACTTGATGGCGTTGATTTAACAGCCTTGGGCTCGGCCGCTCTTCGCCGCGAGCGCCGCCGCATGGGTATGATTTTCCAGGAGTACGCCCTGGTAGAGCGCCTGACAGTGATGGAAAACGTCTTGTCTGGCCGTCTTGGTTACGTTGGTTTCTGGCGCAGTTTCCTGCGCAAGTTCCCGCAATCCGACGTGGACGAGGCGTATCGTCTTTTGGACCGTGTGGGGCTGTTGCATATGGCTGACAAACGTGCTGACGAGCTTTCAGGTGGTCAGCGCCAGCGTGTCGGTATCTGCCGTGCTCTAATTCAGGACCCGGCGCTGCTGTTGGTGGATGAACCGACGGCGTCGCTTGACCCGAAAACCTCGCGCGAAATTATGCGTCTTATTGTCGAGATGTGTAAGGAACGTGGTCTGGCTGCGATTATCAACATCCACGACGTTAATCTGGCGCAAATGTTTGTGCAGCGCGTTGTAGCGTTGAATTTGGGCAAGATCATTTTTGATGGAGGCCCGAACGAGTTAACGCCCGATGTCTTGACGCGCATTTACGGTGAAGAAGACTGGGAAGCCACCATTGAAACCGTGGACGACGATGAGGAGGGTGAAGCGTGAGCGTGACACTCGAATCCCAAGTGGGTACGCCCTGGAAGAAACAACCGTTCATTACTAATTCCGTCATTCGGTGGGGTTTGTTGATCGTTGCTGTGGTGTATTTCGTCGCGGCGCTCGGCTCAATGGACGTCAATTGGCACCGTGTTTACGAGGGGCTTGAACGTGGCCGCAGGTTTATTGCTGCTTTTTTACATCCTGATTTCGGGTCACGTGCAAGCGACATCAAAGAAGGCATGATGGAAAGCGTTATCATGACGGTCACATCAACCGTTGTCGGTATCACTATATCTATCCCGATCGCACTTGGCGCTGCGCGGAATATCGCACCCTTGCCAGTGTATCTGGTGTGCCGCTTTATCATTTCAATATCGCGGGCGTTGAACGAAATTATCGTGGCGATCTTGTTCGTGGCAATTTTCGGTTTCGGCCCGCTGGCAGGCTTCCTGACGTTAAGTTTTGCGACCATTGGCTTCCTTGCCAAGCTGTTGGCCGAGGAAATAGAAGACATGAACAAGGTTCAGGCCGAAGCGGTCCGTGCAACTGGTGCAAGTTGGTTGCAATGGATTAACTTCGGGGTGCAACCGCAGATTATGCCACGATTAATCGGGTTATCGATCTATCGTCTAGATATCAATTTTCGCGAATCTGCCGTTCTTGGACTGGTTGGTGCAGGTGGTATTGGTGCGACACTGAACACGGCGTTTGATCGCTACGAGTTTGACACCGTAGCGGCCATTTTGTTGATCATAATCATTGTCGTCATGGCGCTTGAGTACATCTCGGGCATTATCAGAGCGAGGGTTCAGTAATGCCTATTCAAGACAAAAACGGTGTAAAAGTATGGCAGGTCCGTGACCGTAACGCGCAGCTGATCCGTTGGGCGATGTGGTTGGCCGCGGCGATCATCTTCTATCTCAGCTGGATGAAAATTTCGGATCAGACTACTTGGTTCTTCGTTTACGATGCTCCACGGATTGCTGCGGACATCGGCGGACGAGCCTTGCCGCCACGTTGGAGCTATGTTTCGCAACTTGGCAAACCAATTTGGGATACGTTGAATATTGCCACGCTCGGGACGTTTTTCGCGCTTTGTATGGCCGTTCCCGTTGCGTTTTTGGCGGCCCGCAACACCACCCCAAGCAAGCTGTTCATTCGGCCTATCGCGTTGTTGGTGATTGTATCGACGCGGTCGATCAATTCACTGATCTGGGCGTTATTGCTCGTGTCGATTATCGGACCAGGCGTGTTTGCAGGTATGATCGCGATTTCCATTCGGTCAATCGGGTTTTGCGCGAAGTTGTTGTACGAGGCGATTGAAGAAATTGACGAAAATCAGGTCGAGGCGATTACCGCAACGGGAGCTACACGTTGGCAGACCATGGTTTTCGGCATCGTTCCTCAAATCCTTCCCGCCTTCGCAGGTATTGCCGTGTTCCGCTGGGACATCAATATCCGTGAATCGACGGTGTTAGGTCTTGTGGGCGCAGGGGGCATCGGGTTGCAGTTGCAATCCTCGCTGAATACGCTGGCTTGGCCACAGGTATCGCTAATTCTGGCTGTAATTCTGGTCGCCGTTGTTATAGGCGAGTGGGTGTCCGCCAAGGTTCGCGGTGCGATTATCTAGGATTTACCATGGCGTCTGATGCTGATTGGGCTTTTGCTCAATATGAAAAAGTGCGGGATGCTTTGCCTACGGCGAAGTTTCCTTCATGCTCCAATGAAATATCGAACATTGGCGAGGTGGCGGATCAATTCGACGTCTTTTTGCTCGATGCATTCGGCGTCCTTAATGTTGGCGACACAGTTATCGAGGGTGCACCGGAAAGGGTGGCCGCATTGCAAGCGGCGGGTAAGCAAGTATTTGTGGTGACTAATGGCGCATCGCTGCCGCCTGAGGTTTCTTTGGCAAAATACCGCAAGTTCGGGTTTGATTTCAAACAGTCTGATGTGATCGCCAGTCGCGATGCCTTAAGCGTCGGCCTAGGCGGGCGGCCAGAAAAACTCTGGGGTGTTATGGCGCTGGAGCAATCCAAGCTGGAAGATTTCCCCGCCCCGTGTTTGCGCTTAGGTTTGGATGCAGCAGTTTATGATCAGGTCGAGGGGTTCATCCTGCTCGGCAGCGCTCCTTGGACGGGGGCGCATCAGGACATGATGATATCTAGCCTTAAACGCAACCCACGCCCTGTGCTAGTCGGCAATCCCGACATCGTAGCGCCGCGTGAAACGGGATTGTCGCTAGAACCCGGCTGGTACGCACACGATCTTACCCACCGCACGGGGATTAAGCCGGAATTTTTCGGTAAACCCTTCACGAACGTATATGATCTGGCGTTGGCGAAAGTTGATTCGTCGATCTCACGTGAGCGAATTGCGATGGTTGGGGACACCTTGCACACAGACGTGCTGGGCGGGGCTGCAATTGGCGTCAAAACCATCCTGATTACGGATTATGGGTTGTTTGCTGGCAGGGATGTCGCTGGCTATATCAAAGACAGCGGTATAGTGCCCGACTGGATCTCCAGGCATACCTAAAATACGCAGTGTAATAATGTGATTTTACCCATTGGCAACGATGCGTATTTTTGAAAGACTGAACAGGAAATTACCCTTAATATAGGAGGCAGCGCCATGCGTTTTGAGTCGCCAGACACTATTGAGCAGGCCGTAGAGCTGTTGAATACATGTGACGGGATATCCCGTGTGCTTGCAG
>CALCGO010000442.1 GCA_937901055.1 uncultured Rhodobacterales bacterium | reverse complement strand
TACATCCAGTCTCACGAACGTCGCCCGGGCGTTGGTCCATTGGCTGGCTTCCGCGGCAAAGACGGCACTGGCAAGGGGCGCGGCGAACCGAACCCGAACCAGATTCAAGCTTACATCGACAATGGCGGTTTCTGGATCGACCATATCCCTAAAGAAGCGTCGTACTTCAAACCGTGGAACATGGACTATCAGAACTATGCTGTTGAGCGCGGTCTTTACGACGCCGTTCAGCCCTACGTTTTCGATGTCTATCAAGAAACCCTGCAAAAATTCCGTCTCGCGGCCGAAGGCAAAGGCGACATTCAACCGCCCGAGCATCTGCGTGAGCAGGTTCGCGCATCCATGGACCCACTGCCAACTTGGTGGGAACCGTTTGAACAAACGCTTGTTGATAACGACGAATATCCGCACCACGCGCTGACACAACGCCCGATGGCGATGTATCATAGTTGGGGAACGCAAAACGCGTGGTTGCGCCAAATCCACGGTCACAATCCGCTGTATGTGCCAACCGACATCTGGGAAGCCAATGGTTTTGAGGATGGCGACTGGGCGAAGGTAACTTCGCACCACGGCTCCATCACTGTGCCTGTGGCCTTGATGGAAGCGTTGAACTCCAACACCGTGTGGACATGGAATGCAATCGGCAAGCGCAAAGGTGCGTGGGCATTGCAGGATGATGCACCGGAAACCACCAAGGGTTTCTTGTTAAATCACCTGATCCACGAACTGTTGCCTTCCAAAGGTGACGGTCAACGCTGGGCCAACTCCGATCCGGTCACCGGTCAGGCCGCGTGGTTCGACCTTCGCGTGAAGATCGAGAAAACCGCAACGCCGCCGAACCTGCAATCTGAACCGAACATCGCCCCGCAGGAATCCCCTGTTGGTCGCGGTCCCAAAAACGTTGAATACGGGAAGGAGTGGAAATGACTACTTTACCACAATCCACCGAGAAGAAGCTCGGTCTAGCCATTGACCTCGACACTTGTGTTGGCTGCCACGCCTGTGTGATTTCCTGCAAAGAATGGAACACAAGTAACTATGGCGCGCCGCTGTCCGATATGGATGCTTACGGCAAAGACCCCGTCGGGACCTTCCTTAACCGCGTTCATACGTTCGAGGTTAAACAGGAAGATAAGCCTGCGCAGGTTACGCACTTCCCGAAATCCTGCCTGCATTGCGAAGACGCACCTTGCGTCACCGTTTGTCCTACCGGCGCCAGCTATAAACGCGTTGAAGATGGTATCGTTCTGGTAAACGAGAGCGACTGCATCGGCTGTGGCCTCTGCGCTTGGTCTTGCCCGTACGGCGCGCGTGAAATGGACGCCGCGGAAGGGGTGATGAAGAAATGCACCCTTTGCGTGGACCGGATTTACAACGAGAACATTCCCGAAGAAGACCGCGTACCTTCCTGCGTTCGCACCTGCCCCGCAGGCGCACGTCACTTCGGTGATTTCGCAGACCCTGATAGCAACGTGTCGATCCTGTCGGCGGAGCGCGGCGGAATGGAACTGATGCCCGAACAAGGCACCAAACCCGTTAACCGTTACCTGCCGCCGCGTCCGAAAACGGACATCGAGCAGATCGACATCCTCGCCCCCCTTCTAGCACGTCAACCCGAAGAGACCGGCGGTTTCCTCGGGTGGCTTGATCGTACATTGGAGAAACTCTGATGCATCCAGCACCTTCAGTAATTATCTTCACCGCACTCTCGGGCCTTGGTTTTGGCATGATGGTGTTCCTTGGTCTCGGCTTTCTTGACGTCTCCGGCTGGGTAGCTTTTGTCTTCGTGGCAATCGCCTACGCATTGGCTGGCGGCGGCTTGTTGTCTTCGCTGTTCCACCTCGGCCATCCGGAGCGTTTCGTGAAAGCCCTACGCCAATGGCGTTCAAGCTGGCTTTCGCGCGAAGGCATCCTTTCCATCGTCACCATGGGTGTTTTTGGCATCTACGCCTTGATGTGGATATTCATGGACACGCGTAGCCCAGCACTTGGCAGCCTTGCTGCCGCCCTGTCCGTGCTAACCATTTTCAGCACCTCGATGATCTATGCACAGATGAAATCGGTTCCACGTTGGCACACGCCAATGACATCGGTTCTCTATCTTCTGTACGGGTTCGCAGGTGGTGCATTGTTAACGACGCAAGTGGTATTGGCTGGTTGGCTGATGCTGGCACTAGCCATTGCGCAAGTGGCAACCTGGATAATCGGGGATGGCGCATTCGCCAAAACCGGCTCGGATATGGGTACTGCCACCGGCCTTGGTTTCCTTGGCAAGGTACGCCTGTTGGAAAAACCACACTCTGGCACCAACTACCTGATGAAGGAAATGATCCACGTGATTGGTCGCAAGCACATCATGAAACTCCGGATCATTGCACTAACCCTCGGGTCATTGATCCCTGCAGTGCTGCTGTTGGCATTGCCATCAGGCCACATGCTTGGGTTGGTTGTAATCCTGATCCACCTCGTTGGCCTATTCGCCCAACGCTGGTTGTTCTTCGCAGAAGCAGAACACGTTGTCGGGCTTTACTACGGCCAACGCTAAAACCGGTCTAGCACCAAAATCGAAGAACGAGCCGCGCGGGAAACCAATCCTGCGCGGCTCTATTTTATTTGCAAATCCAAATATCTGAACTAACGTCAAACCTGAACGTTGCACAAGCGCGACACAGGGGGGGTTCACGATGCTCGACAAAAACCACAAACCGACATGGACGGCGATGGAAAATGCCTCGAAAGAAGACTTCGAGGCGGTTATGGATTACGAGGACGACTTCAACGCCGGACTAGTGGACCGCCTTCTGGCTCAAATTAAGTCGTTGGATGAAGACTGGACTCCCTATCCTATCAATCGCTACCAACATTGCCTTCAAGCTGCCACGCGCGCGTACAACGATGGCGCAAACGAAGAAATCGTTGTCGCAGCCCTGATACATGACGTTGGTGACATCCTCTCGCCCTATAACCATGGCGAATTGGCCGCCGCGATCCTCAAGCCCTACGTTTCAGAAAAAACCCGCTGGATAGTTGAACACCACTGTGTGTTTCAGGGATTCTACTACAATCACCATCTGGGCGGCGATCGCATGGCGCGCGAAAAATACAAAGACAGCCCACATTACGAGGACTGCGTATATTTCTGCCACAACTACGATCAGAATGCCTTCGATCCGAAATACGAATCCAAACCGCTAGAGTTCTTCGAACCTATGTTGCGCAAGCTATTCTCCAAGGGCGACGGCCATATGGAATTGAACGAAACGCACGACACATAACTCGTTCGCGCGGTGGTTTATCGCCAAAGCAGCAGCAATAGTATCCCAAGGCTAACTAGGATTATCCCCATGACTTCACGCTTGCTGGACCGTTCCCTAAAAATCAGCACCGACACGGCAAAGGTGAACAGCAATTCAATTTGCCCAACCGCTTTGACGTAAGCCGCATTCTGCAACGTCATAGCCGAGAACCATCCGAGCGATGCAAAACCGCCGGCTAACCCGACCCACATAGATACGCGCCAGCTTTTGATCACACGCCCAATCTGTCCGGCATCTTTCCACAGCAACCACACCAGCATTATCAGTGTTTGAAAAACCAAGACACAGGCAAGAGTGAACGTGGCCCGTATCAGAAAATCTCCACCGTCGAGCGAAAGCGAGGCCCCGCGATAACTGATTCCCGAAATCGCGAATGCCGTGCCTGACGCGACCCCGATCAAAGCGCTCCGGTTGAAAATCCCGCCGCGCAAACCGTTGGTTGACGAAATCAACCCGACCCCGACGAGGCTGATTAATAATGCCACCAGCGCCATTGGCGAGATTGCATCGCTTAACACTATCACGCCAAAAAGCGCTGCTTGCACCGTTTCCGTTTTTGAGAACGTCGTCCCTACCGCAAAGTTTCTTAACCCGAATAAATGAACCAGCAGCGCAGTTGCCGTTATCTGTGAAACCCCACCAAGCATCATAAACCCGACAAAGCGCGCATTCGGTTTGGGAACGGGGTATCCACCGGCCACCACCAAAACCGCCAGGACACCGACAATAAGCGGAGCCGCGAATACGAACCGCGAAAACGTCGCCCCTGTCGTGCTAAGCTGCCCTTTCAGGTGCTTTTGCAACGCCGAACGAACATTCTGCAAGAAGGCCGCACCAATTGCGATCAAGACCCAGAGTTCCACCAAGCTTCTCCTGTGCTAGTTACTGTTGCTTTGGATTGTATTCATAATAGGTATCTAGCTTGTCACTATGCGTTACCTTGAAGGCATGGCTTGCATAAAACGCGTTCGCTGTACTTTTGTTCAGAGCACACAGGCGAACTGGCAATGACTGCTCAAGCGAACAAGATTTGACATAAGCCATCACCTCCCGCCCGACGCCAGTGCCTTGTTCGGTATTTGCGACATAAAGATGGTCAAGGTGCAAATGATCCGCGTGAGGCTTCAGAACAAAGAATCCAACAAGACTTTGACCTCGCATAATCTTATACGTCACGTCCGGATCAAACCGATCAAGGAAACGGGCACGCGCGCGGGTCGGGTCAAACAACCCCATCGCTTCCAGACTTTCCCGCATCGCATTTACGCGAAGTGTGGCCAGTTTGTCGGCGTCATCAACTGATGCCACAACAAAGACAAGACTCATCGCTCAGAGTCCTTTTGCGATATCTCGCAAGGGAACCTTCTGGATCTTACCTGTCGAGGTCTTTGGAACCTCCATAAACACAATCGTCTTGGGAACCTTGAATCGCGCCAGATGTTCGCGGCAATGCGTGATCATATCGGCCTCGGTCGCCTGCATATCCGGTTTTAGTTCGACAAAAGCGCAAGGTGTTTCACCCCATTTGTCATCGGGCCGCGCAACAACAGCACAGGCCAGAACAGACGGGTGGGCGTATAAACAACTTTCGATTTCGATGGAGGAAATGTTTTCGCCCCCTGAAATGATGATGTCCTTCGCCCGATCCCTAAGCTGTATGTATCCATCGGGATGCACTACACCCAGATCGCCGGAATGGAACCACCCGCCCTTGAACGCTTCGGCCGTTGCCTCGGCGTTATCCAGATACCCTTTCATGGCGATATTGCCGCGCATCATCACCTCACCCATGGTTTCGCCATCGTGCGGAACCTCGATCATCGTTTCAGGATCGAGAACTTTGGTGTCTTCCTGCACCACGTAGGCCACCCCCTGACGCGCCTTCAAGTTCGCCTGCTTGCCAATCGGCAGTTCGTTCCATTCGTCATGCCATGCACAAGAAACGGCGGGGCCATAGGTTTCTGTCAGGCCATAGGCGTGGGTTACATCGAACCCCTCTTCCTTCATCGATTGCAAAACCTTCGCAGGCGGAGGCGCCGCCGCTGTCATCACCTTGCACAGATGATCGAAAGGCCGCTTCTCGTCCGTCGCGTTAATCATAAAGCTAAGCACGATTGGCGCGCCGCAAAGGTGATCCACACCATGATCCGCAATGCCGTCATAGATATTCGCCGCCGTTACCTTGCGAATACAAACGTTCGTGCCGGCCTTCGCCGCAACCGTCCAAGGGAAGCACCAACCGTTGCAGTGGAACATCGGCAACGTCCACAGATAGGTCGGATGCGCCGCCATATTCCATTCCAGCGTGTTGCCAATCGCGTTCAGATACGCGCCGCGATAATGGTAAACGACACCTTTGGGATTACCCGTCGTACCGGAGGTGTAGTTGATACTGATCGTGTCCCATTCGTCCGTCGGCCCCTCGTACGCAAAATCCGCGTCACCGCCCGCAATGAATTCCTCATAGTCTTGCGCGCCCAGTAATTCACCGCCCTCCGCATCAGCATCGTCGATATCAATCAGAACCGGAGAGCCGTCAGCAATCGCAACCGCCGCTTTCACGATATCCGAGAATTCCCGATCCGTGATCAATAGCTTGATCTGCGCATGGTCGATTATGTACGCAATCGTCTTGGCATCGAGGCGGTAGTTCAACGCATTCAACACCATTCCCGCCATTGGTACGCCGAAATGCCCCTCGTAAAGCTCCGGTGTATTCATCGCCATGTAGCCCACAACATCACCCTTCCCTAAACCGGCATTGCTCAAAGCCGAAGCCAATTGCCGGCACCGCGCGTAAGTTTGCGACCAGCTGCGCTGAATGTCGCTATAGATCACCGCCGTGTGATCGGGGAATGTCCGCGCCGCACTGTTCATGAAAGAAACAGGTGACAATGGCGCGTAGTTCGCGGTCGTTTTTGGTAAGGTCATATGCGGATGTGTCATGGAAAATTCCTTATGTGTTCGAATATAGCCTAGCGGGAAGCATCCGCGCCGTCACGTCTTTCGCAGCGAGGTCAGCCCGATACCCGTGGATTCAAAGCCGCCATCAACCGCCAACACCTGCCCGTTGATGTAACTGGCCTTGTCAGAAGACAAGAAGAAGATAGCCTCGGCGATTTCTTCTTCCAGCCCGTATCGGTTAAGCGGGATAACATCGTGGTAATCGGCACGTATTTCGGCGGAGTGCACCTTCTTGGCCATTTCAGTATCAACTGGACCCGGAGCCACCGCGTTTACGCGGACACCGTTGTTACCAAGTTCCGCCGCTTGCTGCTTGGTCAAGTGGATCAACGCCGCTTTGCTGGTGCCATAAGCCACCCGCAAAGTGCTGGCGCGAAGCCCGGAGATGGAAACGATGTTCACCACTGCACCACCTTGTTCCAGCAACAACGGCGTGCAAGCCTTCGTGCAAATGAACGGGCCATTCAGGTTAATGGCCATGATCCGCGACCACGTCTCAATGTCGGTATCCGCAATCGGAAGAAAATCCGCAATGCCTGCGTTATTCACCAAAGCGTCGATCCGGCCGAACTTGGCGTCGACCGCAGTAATACCTGCCGCCACCTGTTCCGGGACCGAAACGTCACAAATAATCGCCAGAGTATCGTCCGGTTTTGCGATAGCGGCGAGCGCCGCGTTCAGTGTCTCGGCCTCGATATCCAGCATTGCAACACGCCAGCCTTCATCCAGAAACTTCCGCGTCGTTGCCAGCCCTATCCCTCGTGCAGCACCCGTCACCACAACCAATTTTTTGCTCATATTCTATTCTTCCGTAAACTTGTTCTCCCGCGGGAATCCACGTGGCGCCATCCGGCCCGAGGCCGCGCGTTTGCCCATCCAGTCATCCAGCGCAGTTTCCGTACGTGTCCGCCCAGCCGGGTCTTTCCAACTAAGCCCATCAGCCAAATTGAAGGTTTTTGCATCCGACAGCTCACCGTCTTTGTCGCCGTATTTTTGCAATCGAACGCCCTTGCCACGCCCCATCTCAGGCAGCTCTGCCAGTGGGAAAACCAACACCTTCCGGTTCAAGCCGACGCACGCGACATGATCGCCGTCGATTGGCTTGCAAATCAACGCCCGCACACCCGCCTTGACGTTCAACACCTGACGACCGGATCGTGTTTGCGCGATCACGTCGTCTTCCGCCACCACGAACCCGTCCCCTGCCGAGGACGCCAACAACAACTTGCGCCCCGTCTTGTGGATGAACAAATCGACCATCTCTGCCTCGTTGGGCATATCGACCATCAAGCGGATAGGTTCGCCCATGCCGCGGCCACCGGGCAGGTTCGAACAGGCAATCGTGTAGAACCGACCATTACTGGCAAACGCCACAATTTTGTCCGTAGTTTCCGCGTGGAAGATAAACCGCCCTTCGTCGCCGTCCTTGAATTTCAAATCCTGATCCAGCGCCACATGCCCTTTTAGCGCCCTGATCCAGCCCATCGCCGAACAAACAACCGTAATCGGTTCCCGTTCGATCATCGCCTCAATCGGCACTTCTTCAAAGTCAGGCGCATCGGCCAATTCGGTGCGGCGGGCACCACCTTCGGAGTTCTTTCCGAACTTCTTGCGTGTCTCGCGCAATTGTTCTGAAATCTTCGTCCATTGCAATTCTTCGCTGTCCAGCAAGTCTTCTATGGCAGCACGTTCAACCAACAGCGCATCCCGTTCGTTGCGCAACTCCATCTCTTCGAGTTTACGCAAGGAGCGTAGGCGCATATTCAAAATCGCTTCGGCCTGAACATCCGTCAGGTCAAATTCAGCGATTAACGTCGCTTTAACCTCGTCTTCATAACGAATGATCTCGATCACACGGTCAAGGTTAAGGAAGGCAACAATGAACCCTTCCAACACCTCAAGGCGCGCATCAATCTTGCCCAACCGGAAACGCGAGCGACGCAGCAAAATGTCCCGACGATGGTCGATAAACGCGCGCAAAACCTCTTTCAAAGTCGAGACTTGCGGCGTCCGCCCATCAATTAGCACGTTCATGTTCATAGAAAAACGAACCTCAAGATCCGTCTGCCTAAACAACGTTTCCATCAGCACAGTCGGATCAACCGTCTTGGCCCGCGGCTCCAGCACCAGCCGAATATCCTCGGCAGATTCATCGCGCACGTCGGCCAAAATCGGAATTTTCTTGGCGTTGATAACCTCGGCGATTTTCTCGATCAGCTTGGATTTCTGCACTTGATAAGGAATTTCCGTGACAACCACTTGCCACATCCCGCGCCCGATATCCTCAATCTCGTATTTTGATCGCAGCCGGAAAGCCCCGCGTCCTGTTTTATAAGCGTTCAAAATATTTTCGCGCGGCTCGACCAACACGCCGCCCGTCGGGAAATCCGGTCCGGGGATCATTTCGACCAACGTCTCATCCCGCGCATTCGGTGATTTGATCAGGTGCAGCGCCGCAACACAAAGTTCGTCGACATTGTGCGGTGGAATATTCGTCGCCATGCCAACCGCAATACCGGTGGAACCATTCGCCAAAAGCTGTGGGAAAGCGGCGGGCAGCACCTCTGGCTCTTGTTCCGATCCATCGTAGTTGTCTTTGAAATCGACCGCGTCTTCAGACAGCCCCTCCATCATCGCAACGGCGGCGTGTGTTAACCGCGCCTCGGTATACCGCTGCGCCGCCGGGTTATCGCCGTCAATGTTTCCGAAATTTCCCTGACCATCGACCAGCGGATAACGCACCGAAAAGTCCTGCGCCAGACGCGCCAGCGCATCGTAAATCGCTTGGTCGCCGTGCGGGTGATAGTTACCCATCACCTCGCCGACGATCTTGGCGCACTTCCGGTAACTACCCGTCGGGTCAAGCTTAAGCCCGCGCATGGCGTACATGATCCGACGATGCACCGGTTTCATCCCATCACGCGCATCGGGCAACGCACGGTGCATGATCGTGGACAGCGCATATGTCAGATATCGATCCCCAAGCGCACGGCGCAGAGGTTCAGACGTCATCGCGCCGCCATCGGGTATATCGGGGGTGTCAGTCTTTTTTACCATACATGTTGTGTATATCGGTCCTGTTTAGGGGTCCAGCGCGAAAACAACTTTACCCCGAAAACGATAGGTCAGGTTGACAGGCCATTTCACCCGAAGCTAGCTTACCTTTCGGAAACTAAAATGGGGAACCTCATGCCAAACCTAAAGCCGCTTGAAACCACCACGCTCGGGGCGTTCCCGAAACCAAGCTACGTACCTGTGCGCGACTGGTTCGACTATTCGCGTGAAACGGGTGGCATGAACACCGCGCAAACCACGTTGGATTATACCGCCGACATAGAGAAAAATAAAGAAGCGCACGAGGCTCTGTTCATTCGCGCCGCCAAAGAAGTCATCGACATCCAGCTTCGCGCAGGCATCACCATCCCCACCGACGGCGAGGTCCGTCGCGAGAATTACATCCACTATCATTGCCGCCACCTTGAAGGCTTCGATTTCGACAATCTGGAACACCGCGTTTTGCGTGACGGTGCATATGAAACCGACTTGCCCGCGATCCGCAAAGCGATCACCCACAACGGCAATGCATACGGAACCCACGATTGGCGCGCCAGCCAGAACGTCAGCCCTGTTCCGGTGAAATTCACCCTACCCGGCCCATTAACCATAATGGATACCACTGCGGATTGTTTCTACGACGACCGTCCCAAGCTGAACGCAGCCCTCGCGGAAACCGTTAACAAAGAGATACTCGCGCTAGTTGACGCTGGCTGCCAGTACATCCAAGTCGATGAACCCCTGTTCGCCCGCAAAGTTAACGACGCGTTAGCATTTGGCATGGAAGGATTGGAGCGATGCTTCCATGGCGTTCCCAAATCCGTCACCCGCATTGTGCATATGTGCTGCGGGTATCCAGACCATCTGGACGATACGGATTACAAAAAGGCCGACCCAGACAGCTATCACCAGCTTAGCGCCGCAATTGATGCCGCCGCCTTTGACCAGATATCTATCGAGGACGCGCACTGTTGCAACGATCTTAACCTATTGAACAAACTGCAGCATAAAACCGTAATTTTCGGCGCCGTCGCCATCGCCAGCAGCCGCATTGAAACCGTGGAAGAGATCGAAGCGCGTCTGAAGCACGCCCTTTCACATATCGACCGCGACCGACTCGTTGTTGCACCCGACTGCGGGCTTGGTTTACTAACGGCGGAACTTGCCGAAGCCAAGCTAACCAATATGTGCAAGGCTGCGGCCCTCGTTTAACAAAGGTTCATAATGACCCAAAAATCAATTTTAATTACCGGATGCTCGTCCGGTATCGGCTACGATGCGGCCCACACTCTACAAAAACGCGGCTGGCGTGTTTTTGCGACTTGCCGCGCCGAGGCCGATTGCGAACGCCTGCGCGGTGAAGGTTTGGAAAGTTTCCGTCTGGATTACCAAGACGAGTCCAGCATCGATTCCGCCATTGCAGAAACACTTGAACGCACCGGTGGCACGCTCGATGCCCTGTTCAACAACGGCGCCTACGCCATACCGGGCGCAATCGAAGACCTGTCGCGCGACGCCCTTCGTGACATATTCGAAACCAATGTGTTCGGCCAAATCGACCTTTCCAACCGACTGATCCCTGTGATGCGCGAACAAGGGCACGGCCGCGTGATATTCAATTCCTCCGTGCTGGGGTTCGTCTCTACACCCTATCGCGGATCATATTGCGCAACCAAATTCGCGCTCGAAGCCTTGGTTGATGCACAGCGGATGGAACATAAAGACAGCCCGTTGGAGTTTATCCTGATTGAGCCCGGCCCGATCACAACTGATTTTGGAAGCAACGCCACCAAGCAGTTTGAAAAGTGGGTTGATCGCGAAACAACCAATCGCAAAGACATCTACTCAGCGATGTTGGAAAAACGAAAGTCCTCCGTCGGTAAGAAAGATTTCTCCGAACTTCCGCCTTCTGGCGTCACGATCAAGTTGATCCACGCCCTCGAATCCCCGCGCCCAAAACCGCGGTATTACGTGACGCTGGTTACGCACATCAGCGGAGCGCTGCGTCGCTTCTTGCCCACGCGCCTTTTAGACAGCATCCTGTCGCGACAGTAGGCCGCTTGGCGAATGTGCTAGAATACCCTAAACACAGCGCAAAAAGGAGCTTTCCATGACCTCGGATCCATTATTCTACATAATAATTCTCGCCTGCATCGCTGTGCTAGGCGTTCTGTTTTTGGGTGTTGGCAGCTTCGCCAAAAGCGGTGCGTTCCACAAAAAATACGCCAACAAGATCATGCGCTGGCGCATTGGATTACAATTCTTGGCTGTCGTGCTGATCATGCTCTACATCTGGCTGCGCGACGGAGGTTAATATGGTTACTTTAAGCAAAATCTATACGCGAACTGGCGATAAGGGCGACACTGCCCTTGGAAACGGCGCGCGCGTTGCCAAAAATTCCACCCGCGTTAACGCTTACGGAACAGTCGACGAAACTAACGCCACCGTTGGGCTGGCACGACTGCACGCAACGGGTGATATGGACGTGGCCCTGTCCCGTATCCAGAACGACCTGTTCGACCTTGGTGCAGACCTTTGCCGCCCCGAGATGGAGGCCGACGCCGATGCTGAATACCCGCCGCTTCGCGTAAATCAGCCGCTCGTTGATCGTCTTGAAGCTGAAATTGACATCATGAATCGCGAACAAGAAACGTTGAAAAGCTTCATTCTGCCCGGTGGCAGCGCCCTGTCCGCGCACCTGCATCTGTGCAGAACCGTATCACGCCGTGCTGAACGTCTGGCAGTGGAGTTGACCGAAACGGAAACCGTTAATCCGGCAGCAGTCAAATACCTTAACCGCCTCTCCGATTGGTTTTTCGTGGCATCCCGCGCCGCAAATAATAATGGCGCCGAAGACGTCCTATGGGTCCCCGGCGCCAATCGTTAACGAACCGCTAGAATATCGCGGCCCTTATAGCGTCAGACAACACCACCTCGCCAGCGGCGGTTAAGTGCGTATTCGTCGCCCCTTGATGCCAAACTGCCCAATCACCTTGCGCCACATCACCGGCCAATATCAGCGCCCGCATGTGAGCGTAGGTATCCACATAGTTCGCCCCTTCAGCCAACGCCGCAGCCTTTTGGGCGACCCTGACGGACGCGCGCAGCGATTGTTCGGTGGTAACCGTGTCACCGCCAGCAGCGAAGTTCAGATAGTGCGAACCAACGACAACAACCCGCGCCACCCCTTTCGCCTTAACCGCCTGAACCCAGCCCGAAACATTTGCGAACGTGTCGACCGCCAATTCATCACCCGCAATGGGGATTATGGTTAACGGCGTCTCAAGCACCACGGACACACCGGTTAGCGATGCCACCTTGCGGCTTTCGCTGTTCACCTGAACCCAACCGCCAACGGCAAGTTTGCTCGCGTCAGCCACATCAAAGCTGTTGGCCGTCGGAACTGGCGAGGCAATAATTCCGGTCACCTCGTCGTTCGAGCCAGCATATATGCTGGCAATGCTCGGCACATCTTCGACGAACAAGTCGTCCACAGTCGCCAACATATGCGCCGAGCTTTCGCCCGAGGAACCAAAGTTGCGCGCCACAACCCCCTCGCCCAAACCGACCAACGCCGGATAAAACTCGACTTCCGGCATACCAAATGAAACGTTGAAAGTATGGCTATCCCCCTCCGCCGCGTAATATGGCGCAAGTGGTTGCAGCGTTTGCCGACGATCCAGAATGACATCCCCACAAACCACCGCGATCTCGGCCAAATGCCCGTCGAGCACCCGTAACACCTGATTAGGATACCCCCCCAAACCGACATGACTGGGTGTCGCAGTAGACAACAAATGCAACTGATCGTTGGTTTGAATACCACCGTCATCAACCCAACTACGACCATAAGCATCCGCCCCGAAGAACGTCCGATACTCGGTATCCGCGGCCAAGTTGAGCGCCGAAACCTCGGTATCCGCGCTGGCCCCATCGCCCGTCACCCACCGGAACCCAGCGCCGCTGGTTGTATACATCGCGAACCGGTCATTTCCGCTGTTATCCACCATGAACAGATAACGCTGATCCGCACTATCCGCGCCATTCAGCGTGAAACGGGCGTAAATATGCAAGGCGGTTGCGTCATAAGGAAACGCATTTGTGGCCATTGCAATCGCAAAATCCCGCGCCGCCGATAGGTTCAAACCATTCGCATCAGCGGCCCATGGATCTGCGCCATAAACCGTCAATTTCGCCTGCGGATCACCATCAAATGCATTCGCCGGATTACCCGCATCGTTCACAACCATCCGGTTTTTTGCGAAATCAATGGCAAACCCGTCACGCGCACCCAAAACCGAAAAGGCATCGAATCCCTTCGGCCCCTGTGCGCGCAATCCACCAAGCCCCATTTTCAACGAAAGTTGCATGCGCTTACCACAGCGCCACAATATCGGCGGCCGTAGTCCCTGTGGCCAAAACCCGATCCGCGCGGATAGGCAGAATGCCCACTGGTACGGCCTTGAATACCACGGGTGCGCTTTGCCCGATCATGTGAACCGAAACATCACCTGCCGTCCCGACATAGATCGAGCGCGACGTGTTTCCCAAGTCATTAAGATCGTCCGGTGTCACCACGGCGGCCGCACGCGCCGGAGATTCCAGTCCACCCATCATATTTTTGTATGTATCAATCGCCATAATAGTCCCTTTCAACGAAGAAACGGCCCGACAACGTCGGACGCGCAGTAACTTCTGGTTAATTCTCTGGATTTCGCAGGCCACAAGCGTCGCAATGCACTGGTTTGTGACCTGTCTATCGCAAATGACTACAGCACAAATCTAAATAATTTGTTAATCCCAGCAATAATTCAGCGTGACGTTATGTTTTTATTGCAATGCAGCAAAACTACTGCTTCACTCCGTCGCGATACATATCGGGGGATTCTGACGTCAGAAGTCGTTTTTTCACTTCAATCAGGGTGAAAAACGGGTAAACCTCGACTAAATTGGCCCAGTCCTCGTCGTTAACGGGGCATTAACTTGGAGTTACGCAAAAATGAAGGTGCTTGTGCCTGTCAAACGTGTGATCGACTATAACGTGAAAGTACGCGTCAAAGCGGACGGAAGCGGTGTCGATCTGGCAAACGTTAAAATGTCGATGAACCCTTTCGATGAGATCGCTGTCGAAGAAGCGATCCGCCTGAAAGAAGCCGGAAAAGTCGAGGAAATCGTAGTGGTTTCCATCGGCGTGAAGCAGTCGCAAGAAACCTTGCGTACGGCTTTGGCAATGGGCGCTGACCGCGCGATCCTTATCGTTGCGTCCGAGGATGTGCATACTGACATCGAACCTCTAGCCGTAGCCAAACTTCTAAAAGCTGTGATCGACGAAGAGCAACCGGGTCTCGTTCTGGCTGGCAAACAGGCCATTGATAACGACATGAATGCCACCGGCCAGATGCTTTCGGCGCTGCTGGGTTGGTCACAAGCGACTTATGCTTCCGAGCTGGCTATCGATGGCGACAGTGCCATCGTTACCCGCGAAGTTGACGGTGGCTTACAAACAATCAAGGTCAAAATGCCCGCGATTGTTACCGTTGACCTTCGCCTAAACGAGCCACGCTACGCGTCTCTGCCAAACATCATGAAGGCAAAACGCAAGCCAATGGACGAGAAAACGCCATCCGATTACGGCGTTGATGTTTCCCCTCGTCTAACCATTTTGGGCACGGTCGAACCCGCCTCGCGCTCCGCGGGTGTCATGGTTGCGGATGTTGCCGAATTGATTGCTAAACTCAAAGACGAAGCGGGGGTCCTCTAATGGCTGTTCTACTTCTTGCCGAAACCGTTGGCTCCGAGCTTTCCGTTGACCAAACCGCCAAAGCCGTCACCGCTGCACAAGCGTTGGGTGAAGTCACGGTTCTTTGTGCTTCCGCCGGATGTTCCGGTGCCGCAGATGAAGCCGCCAAGCTGGACGGTGTTGCGAAAGTTCTATGTGCTGACGATGCCGCTTATGGCAACGGGCTTGCCGAGCCAATCGCTGACCTAGTCGTTTCACTGGCTGGTGATTTTGAACATATCGTGGCGCCTGCAACGGCATCAGGCAAAAACATTTTGCCGCGCGTTGCCGCCCTGCTCGATGTCATGGTGATTTCCGATGTGACTGGTGTCACGGATGGCAACACATTTGAGCGCCCGACCTATGCTGGCAACGCCATGCAGACGGTTCAATCGGGCGACCCTAAGAAAGTGTTAACCGTTCGTACTGCAGGTTTCGACGCCGCGGGCTCAACGGGTTCCGCATCTGTGGAAAGCATTTCTGCTGCTGCAAACCCTGGGCTCTCCGAATGGGTCGAGGACAAAGTTCAGGCGTCTGATCGCCCCGAGCTTACTTCGGCTGGTATCGTGGTCTCCGGTGGTCGTGGTGTTGGCTCCGAGGAGAACTTCGCGATTATCGAAAAACTTGCCGATAAACTCGGAGCTGCCGTTGGCGCATCCCGTGCGGCGGTCGATTCCGGTTACGCACCGAACGATTGGCAGGTTGGCCAGACAGGTAAGGTAGTTGCGCCGGATCTGTACATCGCCATCGGTATTTCCGGCGCGATCCAGCATTTGGCTGGTATGAAGGATTCCAAAGTCATTGTTGCGATCAACAAAGACGAGGAAGCTCCGATTTTCCAAGTTGCAGACTACGGTCTGGTTGCTGATCTATTCGATGCGGTGCCTGCGCTAGACGAAGCACTAGGCTAAACCAGACACAACTTTATCAAGGCCCGCTTATTCAGGCGGGCCTTTTTTGTGACTGCATCGCTTGCAATTCCGCCAGTATCACGCTTGCAATTTCTGCGTGCACAGTCCGCGTCATCCAGCCGGTGTCCTTGCGCGCTACAATCATGCTTCTGCCTACATTTCCCGACACATCGACCGGTACCGTCACGATGTTGTCGACATGCGGTGTCAACACATCGACCATTTCTTGCGTCACCGTTTGGTTCAAATTTTTGCTGCCTTCCTGACGTATCCAAAGCAATGTCTTGGCCGTTTCAATATCTTGCAGAAGCTCCAACATTCGCGCCAACCACGCTGACCGCTGTTCGGCCAGCACTACTTTATACGCGTTGCTGTCAACTTCTTTCAGCTTACGGATCATTGCGGAGACATACCTGAACTCTGAGAATTCAAGTTGTGGGTACAGCGAACGCAACACACCGGAAACACATCGTAACCTCATGTTTCTACGCGGATAAACTTCATACATGCGATTTGACAGCGGGGCTATATCCATCACTTGAACGCAGCATCTGGTTGAGCGTGAACATGTCTCAAGAACCACGGGGTCCTTCAGGAAAAACCCGGGGCCGGCGCCCGGTGTGCCCAGATTAACACAGGTCGTCCCTAACTGTCTTTCAACCAATTTGGGATAGGGCTCCAGCACGAATTTCCCAAAAGTCTCGGAGCCACCGATGAAGGTCAGATATGGTGCGCCCAAGTTCGGCTTTGGCCCACGAAATACCTGTTTACTGCGCCCAAAACGGTACAAATCAACCCCTCCTGTTTCTTCGACGGCTATGCCATACGCCATGTTACCCCCTTAAAGACGACCATAATTCTGATTTCTTCCCTACTATTTCACGCAAAGATTGACAGGGCGTTAACGGAGCGCACAAACAGGTTGCCCGCATCCCCGACAAAGCCTATGTTCACTGGGATTTCAGTGCACATACATAGGGTTTTTCCATGAATATCAAATCGGTAGGGATCATCGGCGCAGGTCAGATGGGTAACGGAATCGCCCATGTTTTCGCGCTCGCCGGATATGAGGTTATGGTTAACGATGTGTCGGAGGATGCTCTTGACGCGTGTCAGGCATTGATCGAAAAGAACATTGCCCGTCAGGTTACGCGCGGGAAAATTACGGCTGCGGAAAAGGATGCGGCGCTCGCGCGGTTGCATATGGAGATGGACATCTCGGTGATCGGAAAGGCCGATTTGATCATCGAAGCGGCGACCGAACGCGAGGATATCAAGCATCAGATTTTCGCCAGCCTTGCCCCGCATCTGGGCGAGAATACGATCCTGACATCGAACACTTCGTCGATCTCGATTACACGGCTTGCAGCGGCGACCGACCGACCTGAACGGTTCATGGGGTTCCACTTCATGAACCCGGTTCCAATCATGCAACTGGTTGAACTTATTCGTGGAATCGCGACAGACGACGACACATACCAAACGTTGAAAGCGGTGGTTGTCAAACTTGGAAAGACCTCGGCTAGCGCCGAAGATTTCCCTGCATTTATCGTTAATCGTATCTTGATGCCGATGATAAACGAGGCCGTTTATACCCTTTATGAAGGGGTCGGTACGGTTGAAAGTATTGATACTTCGTTAAAGCTGGGCGCCAACCATCCGATGGGGCCGCTGGAGCTGGCGGACTTCATCGGATTGGACACCTGTTTGGCCATTATGAACGTGCTTTATAACGGTCTGGCGGACACGAAATACCGCCCTTGCCCGCTGTTGGTGAAATATGTCGAGGCAGGATGGCTGGGGCGCAAATCGCAACGCGGGTTCTATGATTATCGCGTCGATCCGCCAGTTCCGACTCGCTGAGCGGCGGCCGTTAACCTTTGCGCAAATCGCGTGTTTTTCGCGTACACAACCCGTACACAATGCGTACACAACACGTATGTACGATTTCGTGGCGCGTTCGTTAACTATTAGGCGACCAACGCCTTATTGCCCATATCCAGAAACTTTTTGCGACGCGTAGAACGCAGTGCTTTGGCGTCGGATTTACCAAGCTCTTCCAGCAAGGTTGAAACCTTTTCGCCAACCGATGCAATTGCCTCGGATGGATCGCGCTGTGCGCCGCCTACGGGTTCGCCGATTACTTCGTCAGCCACGCCTAATTCATGCAAATCTTGCGCGGTCAGGCGCAACGCTTCGGCAGCTTCGCGCATTTTGGTGGCATCTTTCCAAAGAATGGATGCGCAGCCCTCGGGTGAAATCACGGAATAGACCGAATGTTCCAGCATCACCAATTTGTCAGCAGCCGCAAACGCTACGGCCCCGCCGGAACCACCTTCGCCGATGATCACCGCAATCAGAGGCACACCGATAGAGAGGCACTTTTCGGTTGAACGCGCGATGGCTTCGGATTGCCCGCGTTCTTCGGCACCTTTACCGGGGTAAGCGCCGGTGGTGTCAATCAGCGTAATAACCGGCAAGCCGAAACGATCCGCGAGGTCCATCAAGCGCACGGCCTTGCGGTAGCCTTCGGGACGCGCCATGCCAAAATTGCGTTCAATACGGGATTTGGTGTCATTGCCTTTTTCGTGGCCGATAACAACCACGGGCTGATCGTTAAAGCGCGCCAATCCGCCCATAACGGCGTGATCGTCAGCAAAGCTGCGATCGCCTGCCAGCGGCGTGAATTCGGTAAACAGGGCGTCGATATAGTCTTTGCAATGCGGGCGATCAGGGTGCCGCGCCACCTGACATTTCTGCCAAGGGGTTAACTTTTTATACATATCTTTGAGCAAAGACGCCGCTTTGTCGTCTAAAGCGGCGGCCTCTTTGGCGACATCCATCTCTTCGTTCTGACGCGCAAGGGCGCGCAATTCCTCGGCCTTGCCTTCGATTTCAGCAAGCGGTTTTTCGAATTCGAGAAAATTTTGCATGTTATCAGCCCAGATATAGTTGTTAGTAGATTATATGACGCCAGCACATATGGATTGCAAGTTAGAACCTTGATTTGGGCGGTCAGTTCAGGTCACTTGATCGGTGCAGAGCTTTCAAGCTAATGTGGTTGGGATTTCTGGAAAACTATTGATAGTGAAAATTTTATGCAAAAATCTGACAAAATGGATGTGAAGATCAAGCTTTCGACATTGTGGATCGTGGTGATGTTCAACATGGCATATGCGGATATTCTGTCGCTGAATATCCCCGGTATCGAAGAGGAACTGGCCGCATTCGCCGGAGATACGTCGATTCCGCTGCTGATGTTGATCGGTGCGATCTTTATTCAGATTCCTGTGGGCATGATTTTCATGTCCAGAATGCTGGATTATAAGGCGAACCGCCGCGCAAATATCGCGGCGGGCGCTATTGTGATTGTCTTTGTTGTCGGCGGTGGCTCGCTTTTACCGCATTACATTTTACTGGCCACAATCGAGGTTCTGTGCGTTCTTCTGATCATGTGGACTGCGTGGAAATGGCCTGAGCCGAACCGTTAGGGATGCGTTACCCAGCGATCATTTCGGCCTGTTTCACAATGACTTCGGCCTGCTTGATCGACGCGATATCAATAAGACGGCCTTTGTAAACAGCAGCGCCCTGCCCTTCGGCTGTGGCGACGGCCATTGCCGCGAGGATTTCACGCGCTTCGGTGATTTGGGCTTCCGACGGGGTGAATACTTCGTTGGCTAGCGTGATTTGCTTGGGGTGTATCGCCCATTTGCCAACCATGCCAAGCGTTGCGGAGCGTCGTGCTTGGGCCGTGAAGCCTGCATCATCCGAGAAATCGCCGAACGGTCCGTCAACTGGTAGAAGGCCGTGGGTACGACAGGCCGCAACGATGGCTACGGTAACCATATGCCAAGGGT